>CAYWRH010000020.1:0-40921 GCA_964460435.1 uncultured Desulfatiglans sp. | reverse complement strand
CCATCCCATGCTCCTTACTCTACTGTCTCCTGCCTTACTTCCACTGCCTCATTACTATGCACTTTCAAACCGCCCGTTTATATGCACTTCTTCGCTGCCCGTGACATAATGTGGCAATTTGAAAGATTTGCTACACCGTATTGGTATTTTTATCCATTTGTATATTATCTTGTCATAATTACTACAGAGTTCGCTAGATATTACTTCAGTGTAAGCTGGACCATTATCTATATTACCTGAATAATTCAGGAAATTTTGTTTATACAGATCCATTGGCTCAGAATTCTCAAGAAAATCCTTTACCAGTTTTCTTGTTTCCTGCTCATTATATTTGATCATATCTGATCCTCCATTTTAAGTAATCTAATTACTGGTCTTTTAACAGTCAAAATCCTCTCATATTGGAATAGGCAGTTACACCTCCCACCACTCACCGTCTTTATGAATCGCAACATTACCAAATAGATCCGTAAACCTTTCTGGATTATCGGTATGGATTGGCACAGCAACAGCCTCTTGAAAAGCATTCCTTAATTGCCGAAGATCTTTTAACGGGGCATGACCAGAAGTATGGCATTTAACCAATGGAATTTTCCATTTTGATAGCCAATCCAGAAATAGTTTTATTCGAGGTTCTTTTAAATAGCCATCCCACATAGAATAAAATAGTCTGGCGCTATCAACGCAGCCTGCTTTTTCAAGATCACGCATCATACTCGGTCTGAAATTCATCACTGACATGGATGCAACTGATTTCAACTCCTCTGGATAAATGCGATTATCCCGGTACTGGGCTGCTACATTGTACGCCTTATTCTTTTTGATCTGTCTCTTCTGATTTTCAGGCAAGAAAACACGTATCCTACTCCAATCAGCTTGAGGAATTTTAGGGTTTCCAGTTGCCTTTAAAATCTCAGCAGCATACATGTCAATTATAAGCTGTTTATTTGAACGGACACATGACTTAAATACTGTTATAAGCCTGTCTATATTTTGACTCGAGCACATGACAAGCCCTATACCATTCATTTTGCAGAATTCACTCACCATTTCTGTCTCTGCATCATACTCTGTGGCGAAACTGTCATCATTACCAGTTCTGCCTATTGTCGTTCCCTCCATCAACAGGACATTTACTCCTGAAGGTGGATTATTTACCAATTTGTAAAAAAGTGATCTCTTTCGACCATGAGCCCTGAGATCGCCAGTATAAAGGAGTTTCTTATTACCTGCCTCCACTAAAATGGCATAACTATCAAAAGCCGAGTGATCCATTAAAAATGGTGTAATTCTGAAAGGTCCAATATTGAATGGTTTATTGTCGGAAAGGTGAATATTACTAATGAACCTCACTTTATTACCGGTGAAGAGTCCTGCTTTTTCCAGTATACGCTGCGCCGCCTCACCTATAATGATCGGTATATCCTTATTAACTCTTGAGATAAGACCATAATGATCTTGATGTGGATGTGAAATAATAATTCCCAGGAGGGATAGGTCTTGATTTAAAAATCCAGGCACATCAGGTAATTCTACATCTTCAGGATAAGCAGAATCCAGTGGCAGACCAACATCTAATACTATTCGGCTATTCCTGAACTCTATTTCAACGCAGGAGCCTCCAATCTGATTTGCACCTCTATGAATACATATTTTCATATGATCGTGATATTTTAGAGTTATCTTTGCGACCAAAAACACAAAGTAGTTTTATTTTATAAAATCAGCTACTGATCTGTAATTTAAAAAGGCGTCTGCCTTTGACTCTTGATGTCTTCAATCCACTCTGGGCGGACAAGTATTACAAATGCAAAAACAACTGGATTCCCCGATCAAGTCGGGGAATGACGCCGGTGTCTGGCTTCCACGGTCATGCCGTGGAATGACGTTCAGTGTCTGGATTCCCGTTTCCACGAGAATGACGACAAAAAACTTAAAAACACGGAAAGCCCTAAATACCAATCACCATAGTTGCAGAGTTGGGACAGAAGTCACGGAAATATCTTATTTAAAACTCTGTGAACTCCGTGAACTCCGTGGTGAAATCTCATTCTTTTACAAAGTCTGTCAGGGCCTTTTCTATTGCCTCCTGGAATACGGCAAACGGTTTTGCGCCGCGGACATATGATATACCCTTAACCTTATCAGGTTTAGCCGGATCGATTACCCCTATAATAAACCCCGGAACTGTCGGTATATGGAGCTTTTCAGCAAGGGCTATATTTTTATTCACCGTGTCTGCATACCTTTTTATCTCCATACAGACCCTGAAATCGGGCATATTAAGGTTAATAGAGGATGCAATACTGTTGATATCCCTTATTTTGGTCTGGTTAAACATGATCTCCTCATGCATCTCCCAGAACTTGCCCTGATCAGATGCGCAGTGAGCTGCTTCAGAAGCTGTTACAGAATCTAGATCCGACTGTAAAGGATAATCAATAACCACATAGCGCAGCTTTCCGGTATCAATATAGTGTTTCTGTATATCAGGAAGGGTCTCCCTTGTATGAAAGGCGCAATGGCTGCATGAATAGTCTGAGAATTGTACAATTATAAGCCGGGCACTCTTACTCCCTATTACCTCGTTACCGGTGATCTCAAACTCAACATCCTTTACAACAGGGTCCGGCTGCCTTGGAGGCTGATTCTGTTGCATCAGCATATTGATCATCTCTTTGTCCCTGTTTATGGCCTGCTGTAGAGGGGCTGACTCCACCCCGTTTTTTTTATTTTGAGGCGCCTTTTCCTCGGCAAAACTAGCAGAGGTGAAGGCTAATAACATTAAAAGGATTACAGCAACTGCCCTGACAACCATTATATGCATTTTTCGATCTCCTTATTCTCAACAAGAAAGCTTCATCAAGAAGATTTATTTTCTTGATCCATGCTATTTACTATTACCAGTAACCCCCTTTGTCAATAATCAATCCAACATTTCATGCTGTCAGAAATGGTTGACAAAAAAAATGATTACCTATAGATTTTTTATATTACATAACTTATTAATTTGAAAGATATTATTGTTATGAAAACAATTATTTCCGGTTCTATAGCTTATGACAGGATAATGGAGTTTCCGGCAGGATTCTCCGAATATATATTACCCGAAAAGATAAATAACCTTAATGTATGCTTCACTGTTAACGGCATGAAGGAGAGGTTTGGCGGTACAGCTGGCAATATTGCCTATGCGCTAAGGCTTATGGGGGAGGCGCCCGAGATCTCTGCCGCCATTGGACAGGATCACTCAAAATACCTTGACTGGCTCAGAAAAAACAGGATCTCTACCGGGATGATCAGGGTTATAGACAAGGATTTCACAGCAGGGGCATTCATTACCACCGATAAAACAGGCAACCAGATTACTGTATTTAACATCGGTGCGATGGGTAATTCATCATGCCTTGATTTCAACAGTCTTGACCCGCAAAATACCATAATTATAATATCACCTGGAAACCTGGATGACATGATCAACTATCCGCGTGAGAGCAGAAAGAGGGGTATCAGGTATATCTTTGACCCGGGTCAGCAGATACCGGTCATTCCGAAAGATGACCTGATAAAATCCATTGACGGGGCAATGATACTTATATGCAATGAATATGAACTTGATATGATCATGAATATTACCGGGCTTAATAGAGATGCCCTCCTTAAACGGGCAGAGACCATAATCGTTACAAAGGGAGAAAAAGGTTCAGTAATCTTCACACAGGATAGCGAAACAGAGATACCGGCAGTAAAGGCAAAAAGAGTGCTTGACCCGACTGGCGCAGGCGATGCTTACAGGGGCGGGCTTATAAGCGGACTATTAAGGGGAATGGATATTAAAGAGAGCGCTATACTTGGAAGTGTATGCGCCTCATTTGCAGTGGAATGTTATGGGACACAGGAATACACCTTCACCAGGGATGAATTTAAAAAAAGACTGGATGAGATTTCTGGATAATAGTATTTAACAGCAATTCTGGAGAAAGGAAAAATGACACAGACTAAGGAATGGGCAGAGGCACTTGGAATCAACACACAGGATATCTTACCCCCCTCGGAAGATATCAATGAGAGCTACTGGAGGACTGCAGGGGAGGTTGCCATTCGAATCCTTTTACTTCATTCAATTGTGGCAGCAGGCTCAGGCATAGACAGAAGGACTATTACTTCATGGCTGCAGGATCAGAACCTCTGGGAGCATGCATCGCCGCATGAGCAGACAGTGCTGCAATCACCAAGGGTCTTCAGAGAGGACAGGTCCGGCGCACAGTGGCTTCAGGAGGCTCAATGGGCCTTATTATGGACAATCAATAAGGTTGAAGCGCTTGGACTGCCGACAAAAACATGCAACAGTATAAGGCTGGTTGATGAGATTATGCCTACACTCGGCGGCAATATAGATGAGTTTATCTCCACCGCAGAATTCAGGCCAGCCCCGGAGATAAATGCGGAAAATGACCGGGTGAGCAGGCTTTATCTTAACTACAATAAGGCAACTGATAAAGGCGATGCGCCTGATGACCTTATCTACGGTGTGCTGGCCAACCGCTATCACGCCTTCAGATGGCTTACAAGTGATGAACCATGGGATGATGTAAATATGGACATCACAGAGTTATAAATATCGATAGAGAGACAACATGAAAATAAAAATGGTCGGAACAGGAGGTGCAATAAATGACGGGCTCCCGTATAACTCATTTATTGTTGATAATACCCTTCTTGTTGAAGCCCCGCCCGATATCATGAACAGCATTTACAGGGAGGGGATAGAGAGAAGGGATATATCAACAATATATATATCCCATTTCCATGCAGACCACTGTTTCGGGCTTCCATTCCTTCTCCTGAAAAATTTCTTTGACGGATATACAAATACAATAGATGTATATGGACCAGAAGATATTAGTCAAAGGGTGTTAGATTTATGCGCCCTTGCCTTCGGGCCTGAAAGCAGGATGCTAAACTGGGTAAAAACATATGTCAGGTGCCATGAGGTTAAAGAGGGTAAAGAGCTAACAGCCTGCACCAAATACAGACTCACCCCCATAAGGATGTTTCATACTGAAGAGACATACGGGTTTAATCTTGATTCAGGGGGGAAAAGGCTTCTATATATAGCTGACTCATACTGGGACACAAGCCTTCTTAAATATATGTATGATGCGGATGCTGTGTTGATAGACCTGAATGGCGAAAAATCCGACACTGTTAAGGTGCATATATCTGAGGATGACCTCGTAGAACATGCGCTGCCACACCTCAAAAACAGGGCGATGATTTTTTACGGGACACACCTTAAGGCAAACAAGGTATCAGGCGTGGATCAAATCCATTATTTAAGACCAGGGGATGAGATAGTTGTATAGTAAGGCATCCTATGATGTAATTTAGTGTCGCATGGAATACCTCTTTTTAGTTCACCACAGAGGACACGGAGGGCACGGAGAATTTATTAAGCTTTTACCCCGTGCTCTCCGTGTCCTCCGTGGTGAAAAGTCTTCAAGACGGTGCATTGAAAATTGCTAAACCCTTAAGTCTGCTGCCTGCTATCCAGAACCCGCCTTACCGTCTCTGCCACGTTATACAAGGCAAGAGGCTTCATTATATATTTTTCAATGCCTGCTTCAATTGCCCTCTGTTCATCAATAAGATCGCTGTAGCCGGTACAGAGTATAACAGGCATATCAGGCCTCAGCGCCTTTACCTTTCTTGTAAGGTCAATCCCGGTCATTTTCGGCATTGTCATGTCTGTGATAATAAGATCAAATTTATCCGGATCATTTTCAAATACCTTGCAGATCTCAACAGGGTCTGTTCCTGAGGTTACTGTGTATCCAAGCCTTTCAAAGAGGTAGGTGAGCAGTGTAACAATACTCTTTTCATCATCTATAATAAGTATCCTTTCGCTGCCTCTGAAAAGTGTGCCTGATGATTCATTCTCCTTTTCAGGCTGCTCATTAACAACCGGGAAGGCTATTCTGATAGTTGTGCCTTTGCCGGGGGCGCTTTCAACGCGGATCTTTCCATTATGGGCTGTCACTATGCCGTGCACAACCGCAAGCCCCATTCCACTGCCCTCTCCAACCCCCTTTGTTGTGAAATAGGGGTCAAATATGCGTTCTATAATGTCAGGCTGAATGCCATGCCCTGTGTCTTTGACTATAAGCTCCGCATACTCACCATCGGGGAGATCATAATATTTTATCCTTTCCCTGTCTCTGGCGCCGAATCTGATGACTGAAATATCGAGGGCGCCTCCGGTTTCACGCATTGCGTGCGCGGAGTTTGCACACAGGTTAAGCATTACCTGGCTAAGCTGGGTTGAGTCTCCAATTATATTGTCATCAGATTCAGGAATATTTACGGATATTGATATGGTTGAAGGTATTGTGGCCCTGATCAGATTGATAGATTCCCGTATTACCCTGTTTATGTTTATCGGGGCAAACTCCTGATCACTTTTACGGCTGAAGACAAGTATCTGCTCAACCATCTTCTTTGCCCTGAGGCATGCGGTTTTTATCTCATCAATAAACTCTAAAGGAGCCCCCCCTTCTGAAATGGTAATTTGGGTGAGCTCCGCATTGCCAAGGATAATGCCCAGGATGTTGTTAAAATCATGCGCAATGCCGCCGGCCAGGGTGCCTATTGATTCCATCTTCTGGGCCTGATAGAGCCTGGATTCAAGATTCTTGCTTTCAGTGATGTCATAAAAGGCGCCCTGAATAAAGCTCTTCTTCCCCACTCCAGGGTTTATAATCCGGCAGATATCCCTTACCCACTTTACCTTCCCGTCTTTGCGGCTTATTCTGTATTCATTATCTATTACCTGTACAGCGCCCATCTTCAGATTATCAATATCAGACATGACCTTCCTGATATCTTCAGGATGAATCAACTCTTTAAGTGTAAGCCTTTTTTCAAGGATTTCCCCTTCCTCATACCCTGATATATCCTTGACATAACCATGTATCAGAAGAAATTCAAGGCTCTCCTTGTCTGCCTGATATGCTATTCCCACAAAGTTCTGCAGAAACTGACGATATTTTTCTTCGCTGTCCCATAAGGTACGGTTAAGCGCCTCCAGTTCACCGGTATACTCATTAACCTTTCCCAAAAGCTCTGCTAGTTTCATATCAACAAGACGTATCTCGCTGCTTACCACCCTGCAACGGGATGAAACAGGCTCTATCTCCCTGATATTTCCTCCTGCCAGAGACTCGGCAAGAAACTGCAGTGGTTTTAGCAGGTACAGCAGTATCATCCACGCTGCCAAAAGGAGAATTATTGTCCCGCATGTGGCAACAATAAAACTCTTTTTAACGCTTTTCTCAAAATGGGTGAATGAATATTTGCTGCAATGAAAACGGGCAATACCAAACAACTCCCTTGAGTCAGGCGAAAAAAGGGGTATCTCGACGTTGTAGTAATTATCATCCGCCTTTTTGGTCTTGACATCCTGCCATCTGCTTATATCAAGCGAACCCTCCGGAACCTCTTTTAAAACATCATAATCCATTATGAGTTCAATGCCTGAAACAAAAGGTGTGCCAGTAATAGAATCCCTGAGCAGGAAAAGATCATCTATAGCGCTGATGATCTTTTCCCTGTTTATCTCTCCATCTGAGAGAGATTTTGCAATAATATTGCCCTGGGTCTGGGCAAGGGCCTTTATATTTGACTCAATATCACTCTCTATATGGGGCATCATAAAATATAGCCAGTAAAGTGCAATGGATATCTCTATGACAAATGCCAGCACAACAAACATAAGCGTGATCCGTCCCTTCAGGGAGGAAGCATATTCAGAAAACTTATTGCCCATAGATAACCGATACCCTTATAAAGAACTGTTTTATATTTATTCCTGCCGAATTCATGGTTGATTTATTGATATAGGGCAGAACCCTGTCACTTATATGAAGCCCTCCCAGCACGCCCTTTTCAACATCCCCCTGAAAAGGAGAGAAGAGAATTATCCCCTTATTTACTGCAAATCTGATTAGTTCAGGCAGCTTTTCACCAAGTGGCTGCAATATAAAAATGCCGGCAGGAGGATTGTCCGCATATGCGCTCATAGCAAGATCATTTGATATCTCAACACGGACTGGTATATTACGGATTGCTTTAAGTTCGCACAGTCTCTGTGACATGGATATGGCATGTGGCCTGTTGTCAGTATAGACAAGGAGCAGGGTAATAATCCCGTCCTTCCCCCTTTTTTTTGTTATATCAAGGTCAGCGGCTATCAGGCTCGGGAAGAGGTCAATTCCTGCCCTCACCCTTAATTCATCCATCTCTACTGAATGTGCGCCTTTGCCTGAAATGAATGTCAGGGCCAGGCAGACAAAAACAATACTTTTAACCTGAGATATGGCATTTTTTATATTAAAAAATATCTTCATGAATATACCGGCACTAGAATTCATATGTTATCTTTGTCCACCACTCTCTTCCTGGCCTTGGATAGTCATTTACATAAAGGTATTCAGGCGCTGCATAATATACATCTTCATTAAGGATATTCTTCATGCCGCACCTTAAGGTCAGCCCGGAACTTGAAAAGTTATACAGGCTGACTGTAGCATCTATCGTGTGATACCCCTTTAATTTTGGCCTTCTATCGGTTACAGCCCTGTTACGTTTGCCAACATAGCTGTATTGCAGGTTAAAGGCCATATCCCGGTCAGGTTCATATATGATGCCCAGATCTAAAAGCCATTCAGCCACTTCAGGTATGGGGCCCCCTGTGATGCTGTTTCTTGAATGCGAATAGGAGATATTGCTGTCAATCTTGAACCTGTCAATCAGCTTGTGTTCGAACTCAAGCTCAGCCCCGGATATCCGTGTTGATCCGGTATTGGAATATGTGCCCCCGCCTGAGCTGATAAGATCATCAAGATTTGAATAAAAATAGGTCACTCTCCCCATTGTAAGTTCATCACGGTACAGATAACTAAGCTCTACTGTATCTATTGTTTCAGGATCTATCGCCGGATTACCCACCAGGTAGGGATTATTCTTTGAATAGAGCTGGTTAAATGTCGGGGGGCAAAATGCCCTTGCATACTGGGTCTTTATGATATGATTCTGTGTAACCCTCCATACAGCAGCTATTCTTGGAGAGAGTTCTGAACCTACATCATCATAATGATCAAACCTGAGCCCGCCAGTAATGGAAATCTTGTCATTAAGCTTATATTCATCCTGAAGGGTAATATTGATGAGATTTCTGTCCATCCCCTGCTCAATCCAGTTTTCAGCGCCTGTGAACCTTGAAACAGGGGTAATGGGCGCCCCAGTTGAGGGTATGTAATTTGTGTCATGCCATGCAGAGTCTATCTCAGTATTTGCAAAGGCTGCGCCGAATTTTACAGTATGCATCTTCCATCCGGCATAGGTGAAATCAAACCCTGCATCAATTCTGTCCTCCTGATAGAATGGGGCTGCGGCCATCCCGTCTGTATAGATGCCGGCAAAACCCGGCGGCTGCTGAAAGGTAAGCGCTGAGCTGAATTGATGCTGGAAAAATCCCAGGTTAAAATCAAAGAGGAGATTTTCTGCCATATTTATTTCATGTTTTATCTGGCCCCCGTAGTTTTTAAACCGGAATGCCGTGCTCCTGTGAGGAGGGGGGAGAGACCCCAGAAATCCGTAATAATCACCCTGGCCCTCATTCAGATAATATCCGGCAAGGCTCAGCCCCTTGTAGGAAAACCCCATAATTGCATTGCTCACATCCCTTGCTTCATTTACAGGCCCGGGGGCATTACTGATATTTTCCATGCCCATCCTATATAACTGATCAGGCCCTGATATAACATTCGCACCATCTGTATCAAAGGCGGCCAGATTCAGGCTGAACTCAATTGATCGGGCTTCATTAACATATGAATATAATGCGCTCCCGTGATATGAATCATAACGGCCAATCCCGCCGCTTACCTGCCTGCCCTTATTAAGTGTAATGATATTGATAACACCGGTGCTTGCAAATTCGCCGTGAATAGCTGAGCCTGGCCCTCTTATTATTTCGATCCTGTCGATCTGTTCCACCGGTATATCAAGCGCAGGGTATGCCTTGCCCCACAGCGCCGAGTTCATGGATATGCCATTAAGCTGGATCTTCAGATTGCCTGATGAAATGGTATTTCCTATACCCCTTACAAGGACATCCCTCAAGCCCATATTGTTTATGCTGATATCCATGCCGGGAACAAGGCTCATTGCCTCCCATACATTATTAATACCGCGCACCTTAAGCTCTTCACCCCTCAAGACTGTTACCATGCCAGGCACAAAATCCACGTTGAGCCTGGTTTTAGTGGCTATCTCAGTATACTTGTCAATAAACTGTATAAGGCGGGTGAACTCCTCTTCATCTGCATCGGACTGGTTCTGGCTGATATCCTCTTTTGAGGGATCGGTTTCTAATGCGGCTATATATACAGGTGAATTTATAGATATCAGAACGAATAAAAAACAGGCCGTGAGGAAATTCTTCAAAATTTGTTTCTTCATGATAATTCCTCCCTTCCCCCTGATTCATTATGCTTTAAGAAACAGGTGATACAGTTATGCTGTCTGGAACAGATTATTAATGAAAAACCATATTATCCAATCGGCCTTTAAACCATTTTTCATAAGAATATTAGCAGAGGTTAATACCATAAAATATGTTTATATACAAATATGAAGAAAAAGGTTTATCCCGGAGTTTTTATCTGCCGGGATAAACCATTACACTAAAGCAGTTTTCTGAATGGGTTATTAAAGGGCTCAGGCTTTCTCTTTTCATGAGGCCTTCTTGTATTGATGTTTGGCGCTCTCCTTTTTAAAGCGGCAGCAGACTCAGCCAAAGGCTCCGGGTTTTCCTTCATGGAAAGAGATATCCTGTTTCTGGCCAGATCTACCTCCAGCACTGTTACATTCACCTTCTGGTTAACCTTTGCTACACTGTGGGGATCCTTTACAAAATGGTCAGCAAGGTGGCTCACATGAACAAGCCCATCCTGATGAACACCTATATCAACAAATGCGCCAAAGGCAGTCACATTGGTGATAACCCCTGGAAGTCTCATGCCTGGTTTTACGTCCTCTATCTTTTCAACACCATCTGTAAACTTGAACTGTTCAAACTGTTTTCTGGGGTCTCGTCCCGGCTTTTTAAGCTCATCCATGATGTCAGTAAGCGTGGGCATACCGATTGTATCTGTTACATACCTGGAAAGGTCTATCTTTTTTCTTATCTCTTCCTTGCCAATCAGCTCTGCTATTGAGCAGTCCATATCAAGGGCCATCTTTTCAACAATATGGTATGACTCGGGATGCACAGCGCTTGAATCAAGGGGATTTGAGCCTCCCCTTATACGCAAAAAGCCTGCTGCCTGCTCAAATGCCTTTGGCCCAAGCCTGGGTATCTTTTTAAGCTCCTCACGGCTTGTCAGCGCCCCATTTTCATTCCTGTATTTTATTATGTTCTTTGCAAGCTGCGGCCCAAGGCCTGAGACATAGGCAAGAAGCTGCTCGCTTGCAGTATTTACCTCAACGCCAACCCTGTTAACGCAGCTTATCACCACATCATCAAGCCCCTCCTTGAGTGACTGCTGGTTTACATCATGCTGGTACTGCCCCACACCTATAGATTTCGGGTCTATCTTGACTAGTTCAGCCAGCGGGTCCATGAGCCTCCTGCCAATTGAAACAGCGCCCCTGTATGATATATCCAGATCAGGGAACTCCTGCCTTGCAACATCTGATGCGGAATAGACCGATGCACCGCTCTCATTAACCATTGAGATTATGATATCAGAGGGCAGACCCAGGCCCCTTATAAATGCCTCTGTCTCCCTGCCTGCAGTGCCATTTCCAATAGCAATGGCCTCAACATTATATTTCACACAGAGCGCCCTTATTGTGTTTTCTGCGCTCCTTACGGCATCAGCGGAACCTGATGGATATATGGTTTCCTGATAAAGGAGCTTTCCCTGCGCATCAAGGCAGACCACCTTGCAACCTGTTCTTATGCCGGGGTCTATGGCCATTACCCTTTTCTGTCCTAAAAATGGCGCAAGCAAAAGCTCCCTCAGGTTGTTTGAAAAAACTGAAATAGCCGTATCATCTGCCCTCTTCTTGGTTGCAAGCCTCACCTCTGTCTCCATTGACATGGAAAGGAGCCTCTTGTAGCAGTCATGCATCGCCTCAGCCACCTGCATGGATGCAGCCCCTTCACCCTTGACAAAAAGCCCCTCAAGAATTTTTATAGCTTCATCCTGGGGAGGCGCAACCTTCATGGTTATAAAGCCCTCCTTTTCTCCACGCCTCATTGCCAGCACCCTGTGGGATGGGGCGCTAGTTACAGGCTCAGACCATTCAAAGTAATCCTTGTACTTGGCCCCCTCTATCTCCTTTTCCTTGATGACAGAAGTCTGAAACAGGCTCTTCTCCATAAAGAATTTTCTCATGGCCTCCCTTGCCGCCTGATCCTCGTTTATCCTTTCTGCAATAATATCCCTTGCTCCGGAAAGGGCATCCTCTGCTGACCCTACACCCTTTTCTGAATCAATAAATTTCATGGCCTCTGCCACCGGGTCTGTTTCAGGAAGCTGTGCCCAGATAATATCGGCAAGCGGCTCAAGCCCCTTTTCCCTGGCAATTGTCGCCCTTGTCCTCTTCTTTGGCCTGAATGGCAGATATATATCCTCAAGCTCAGACATGGTCTGTGCATTTATAATTTTATTGTTAAGCTCTTCAGTCAAGAGCTCCCGTTCCTTTAAGGACTCAAGTATGCTCTCCCTGCGTTTATCAAGCTCCTTAAGCTGCATAAGCCTGTCCCTGATGCCTATTATAGCCACCTCATCAAGCGTGCCTGTCGCCTCCTTTCTGTACCGTGCAATAAAGGGCACAGTAGCGCCATCCTCAAGAAGCCTTGCTACCGCCTCCACCTGTATTTGTTTAAGACCAAGTTCATTCGCAATCGTAAGTTCATGTTCAATACTCATTCTTTCCCCTTTTATTTATACTTAAGAATCATATTCTATTGTCTTTTTAAAGATTACCTTCGGGTGCTCTTTCATTGCCCTCTCAAGGTGCCACTCACTCTGGGCAAGATATGTAAGCTGTCCCTCTGCATTGAATGCAAGGTTACGCCCATTTGCCTGCTCAAACTCCTTCATTACTTTAGGGTCTTCAGCGCTGACCCACCGGGCTGTGACATATCTTGAGGGTTCAAATACCGTCTCTGCCCCATATTCGTTTAACAGCCTTGAGGCAGTGACCTCAAACTGGAGCACACCAACAGCGCCTAATATATACTCGCTGCTGTTTATCGGCCTGAAGACCTGAATAGCGCCCTCTTCAGCCAGATGAAGCAAACCCTTTGCAAGCTGTTTTGTCTTAAGCGGATTCTTGATCCTGATTACCTTAAAATGCTGTGGGGCAAAACTCGGTATGCCTTTGAATCTGAGGGGCTCCTTTTCAGTGAAGGTGTCACCGATCTTTATGGTGCCGTGGTTATATATGCCTATGATATCTCCAGGATATGCCTCTTCAACATTTTCCCTGTCCTGGGCCATGAGCACAGTCGCATTACCAAGTGATATCTCCCTGCCTATCCTGTGGTGTATAACCTTCATCCCTTTAGTGTATTTGCCTGAGCATATTCTTAAAAAGGCTATCCTGTCACGGTGCGCAGGGTCCATGTTTGCCTGTATCTTGAATACAAAACCTGAAAACTCCTCCTCATATGGAGAGACCTCCCTTGTAGTGGTCATTCGCGAATAGGGAGCAGGCGCCATCTCGATAAAGGCATTAAGCAGTTCCCTTACGCCAAAATTATTGATAGCGCTTCCGAAAAAGACAGGTGTCTGGGAACCTGTAAGGTAATGTTCAAGCTCAAACGGATTGGCAGCCCCCTCCAACAGCTCCACATCCTCCCTGAGCTCTCTTGCCTGGCTGCCGAGCAGTTCATCGAGCCTGTTATCGCCAAGATCCTTTATGGTTATGCCGTCGGTGAGCCTTGTTACACCGCCGGGAGTAAAAAGGTGCAGCTCCTTTTTATAGAGGTTATATACGCCCCGGAATGATTTGCCCATGCCGATGGGCCATGAAAGCGGGGTGCACTCCACCTGGAGCTTTTCCTCAATATCGGCCATAATATCAATGGGGTACATGCCATCCCTGTCAAGCTTGTTTATAAAGGTCATGATAGGTGTATTGCGCATGCGACAGACCTCCATGAGCTTTTCGGTCTGTGGCTCAACAGCCTTTGCGCTGTCTATCACCATCATGGCGCTGTCAACAGCGGTAAGCACCCTGTATGTATCCTCTGAAAAATCCTGGTGACCGGGTGTATCCAGGAGGTTTATCTCATAACCCATATAATTGAACTTCATTGCAGAGGCTGTAACAGAAATACCCCTCTCCTGTTCTATGGCCATCCAGTCGCTCGTGGCATGCCGCGCAGCCTTTCTGGCCTTTACCGCCCCTGCCTGCTGTATCGCCCCGCCGAATAAAAGGAGCTTTTCAGTCAATGTGGTTTTGCCGGCATCCGGGTGACTGATGATCCCGAAGTTTCTGCGCCGGTCAACCTCTTTCATATGCTGTTTATTCAATAGAAAATCCTCTGTGTTTCAAGATGTAAAAAACCGGGCCAAAGGGCACCGGTTTTTATAAGCGGGACTATTATATTCATATTAATAAAAAGGTCAATGGCGGGATCTCCAAACAACAATTTAGGAATTGACACAAATGATCATCACCTTTATAGTGCTCAGGTTTCTGTAATATCAGGCCTTCATTCTATCAAGGATGAATGGTTTAAACAAAATTATTATCAGCATCGTTAATAATAGAGGATAAATAAATGCGTAGATACATCACCTTATACCTGACTGTTCTGTCTATTATCTTTTTTCTTTCCTGTGGTGTTAAGGAAATGGACAAGGCTGTACCAGTAAAAACATCTGCTCAACCCGCACCAGGGGAGTGCAAGGCCTGTCATGCGGACAAGGATTATTTACCCCAGGGCCATGTTGATACAGCAGAGATGAAGGGGAGTGATTGTGATTCATGCCATTCGGGGGAAACAAGTTTAAGGACAAAAATGCCCCTTGGCCATAAACACAGGCTTAACGGGCTCACATGCGATCAATGTCATGAAAATATTGAACCCAAAAAGGCTGTAGAGGCAAGTGTGTGTCAAAGATGTCATAATGACCTGAAGGCGTTAATTGAGGCATCAAAAGCGCTTACGATAAATCCCCATTTCTCCCCCCATGACGGGAAGACACCAGACTGCAACAAGTGCCATCACCAGCATAAAAAATCAGTGAACTATTGTGCTGGCTGTCATGGCCTGGAATACAAGGTTCCATAAATTCAGTATAGTTACCCAGTGTCCATACAGAAAGAGGAAAATTCTGTATGGACACTATCTAAGTTATTTCAGAACTCCATAGTGCCCTTTATTTTGACCAGGTTATTTATATTGACATGTAACCTGCTGCTCCATATATTTTGCCTGCATATGTCTTTACTCTACCCTATTAACTTTAGAGGAAAGGATTAACTATGAATACACACATTTTAATAAGGATTTTACTGATGGCTGCGCTATTTATGCCTGTGAATGTGATAGCTCAAAACCTGCCGCAATGGCCACAGACGCGCACAATTTCCGCCGGAGAAACAGCATGGTTTACCATACCTGTTACCCGGACTGGTCAAGCTGCTTTGACACTTGCATGGAAAAACGGCCCGCTGACAGCTAAAGTTATTACACCTGGCAATATGCAGATCCCGGTGGCGACCACATCATCACCCATGAGTGTACCACTTAATATTACGGCTGATGAGGTACAGAAGGGGCCATTATGGGCGCTGGCCTTGACTGTGCCACCAAATGCCCGTTTATCAGCGCCTGTAGAGGCTACGTTAAATTTTCAAGGCCCGGTGGTAGATTTACCCGTATTGCATGCCTACTCAAACAGAATGGCTGCTATGCGTCCCTCCGCCTCTAATGATACAATAAAGAGGTTTGAACAGCAGGTGGAGCAAAAAATCATTGCAAATCAGCAGGCACAGACAATGCAGATTCAAACTCAAAACCTTAATTTAAGCAGGCAGTTTTTAGGCTCTGTCAGGGTTGACCCTGCTGTCAGCCAAACAATAAACAGAAGCCTGCCAGCCAACCTGACACAGACCCAGTCAGCGGCCCCTGGCAGTATAAATCAGGCGGTTTCTCAACCTGTCATCAGTTCTGTATCGCCCTCACAGACCTCTATGGGTGTCTGGGTAACCCTGACCGGGCAAAACTTTACCCCAAATGATCAGATATTTTTTGTGTCAGAAACCGGCGCTGAAATAGCTGCTTCTGCAAAGTTCCAGAGTGTATCATCCTTTCAGGCCCAGGTGCCTGCAATGGGTGAACCCGTTAATACCCTTAGATCTGTGAACATATGCCTTAAGAGCATGGCAAATGGAACTGCTGTTAAAAGCAACTTGATACCATTCCAGCTATTACCGCCCCCGGCAATCACATCGCTGGACAGGGGTAGCGGGCTTCCAGGAGAGTCGCTGCTTATTAATGGACTGGGGTTCCAGAATCCGAAGGTTCACTTTCAGCAGCCGGCAGGTGGCAAAGACTATGTTGTGTCTCCCAGGGTCAATGAATGGAGCGCCTCCCAGGTCTATGTCACGCTGCCCGAAATACCTCTTGTGCCAATGAGTGGCATGCAGCTTAATGTTACTGTTGAGACCAATGGTCTGCGTTCCGCCCCCAAGTTATTTACCATGATGCCTATCATGGAGGAAAAGGTATTACCCGAGGTTGCCTGGAAGAATTTCCAGAAACATGACAGCCACGATACGGCCTCTATAGAGAATGGTTATGCCCGCCTGGCTCATTACGCTGAAGGTATCTTTGATAGTCATTGGAGCACAGAATATGTAGCGCCCACAGTCACCTTGCGAAACGGATGGAGGGTAGATCGTATTGAAACCACGAGCCAAGCAGAGTTTGTTGATTATTTACATGGACATGTCACCTTGGGCGTTCCCCCGGTCACTGCAGCTGATCTGACAGTAAAAGTTGACTGGTGGGTGCGTTCACAGGGTGGTGTTTTCGCGACAGTTGCCTACATCATTAAAGGTCCCAAGGGTGTGCCCTATAAATGAAAGACAAAATGCTATCGAGCAAGGAGGCAGTATGAATAGGAAATGGATTGACCCGGCCAGGATAGAAAAATACCTATTATGTATCCTTTTCATTTTTATTGTAAATATTCACACATTTGAAATATCTCTTGCCCAGAATATCTCCGGGGCTCCATCAACGGCCAAGAAGATTTTACCTCAACAGCCCGGGACAGTCGATATCAGAAATATGGAAAAACCTGTGGATGATGGCAAGATCATGGATGTTATGTCACCGACTGGTCAGGGTATGTATCTCGGCACCACAGTAAAAATCCAGTGGCAGTGGCCTGGACATGAAAATGCAGCGGCAGACGTCTCTATCATGGACGAAGTCACACAAAGGGGCACAATCAGACAGGTAGGCACCATAGTCAAAAACCACATCGGGCTCTCTGTATCATGGTCTATTCCATATACTTTTTCCCCTGGTTATTACACGATAAGGGTCTCGAGCGCCAGGAACCCCAACAATTATTCAGACTACCGGATCATGGTTATGAATACCACTATCACAGTAACATCACCGAATTCTAATTTTGAAATGGCTATCGGATCAAGGTACACAATCTGGTGGAAATATATGGGAAATCCTGGACCGGTGAAGATTGAACTTACCAATACTTCAGGTAGCACACCTCTTATCATTGCTGGTAACGTGAGTGGCGGAGAGCTCGGTCTTGGGAGGTTTGACTGGGTCATCCCTTCAACACTTGCCCGCGCCTCGGGTTATATTGTGCGTATTACGAGCCTTGCCAGCCCCTCGATTACTGCTGTAAGTCAGCCCTTTTCCATTTCATCTCCATTTATTTCAATAACATCACCACAGCCTGACACCGAATTCCTGCCAGGGGTCTATGTTCCAATTAAGTGGAAAAGCCTGGGCAACAATTTCGGAACCACAGTGCGTATCACTGCATGGCCAGCAGGGGGTGCCGGGACAAGCCTTGATGTCCAGTGCCCTCTAGCCCAGGGGATTTATGACCAGTGGATGCCTATGGTTCTTGATCAGAAACAGAGCTATTTTATCAGGGTTGAAAGTATACAGAACAGCTCCATTGCTGCCGAGAGCGGACCTGTAACTATTCTGAAGAGGCAGTCCCAGGCAGGCCCCCCTGAACAGTCAAGATCTAATGGACAATAACTGTTTTTAATCGGGAAATACTTGTTAAGATAAAAAACAGTCAGAATAAAAACCCCGGCTTATATATTAAAGCAGGGGTTTTTATTCTATGCAGTTATTGAGCGGAAGCACCTGCCTGTTGTTTCTTATGAGGCCGTTCAGAATCCTCGGTTTTTTCAGGGCTTTCGGCTTGTTGAGTTGTGTCTGCCTCAGCAGGCCCCTGATATGCATTTGGATCAGCAGTCTCCTGATATGTATTCTGGTCAACAGGCTGCTGATATTCGTTTGGATCAGCCTGCTGCGCCCCCTGGTTTGGATCACCCTGCTCGCTTGATGCATTTCCATCTCCTGATGAGGGATAATAGTACTGCTGTACCTGAAAAGGTTGAGAGCTCTGTATAGTGGTTCCGGTCGTCCCCATCGGCTGATATCCCTGCGGTTGTGCCTGTGTGCCTGAGTAGGCTGGCTGCGTCGAGCTGTTTGCTGTGTAATCGCCTGTGGCGCCCCATCCTGAAATATTACCAGGGCTCTCTGTGCTCCCTGTTGATAGCGCCTCCTGGGGCTTCCAGATATAAATGCTTACAGCAGTGCCATACATGGCCATGCCTCCGGGGCCTGGTGTCTGGGATACCACTTTGCCTTCCATGTTCACTGCACCAGCCATGCCTTTTGGCAATTTTTTTGCCTCAAGCACAGAAACATTTAAACCCGCCTGTTGCAGTATTGACATTGCGTATGCCTGATCCTGACCAACTACGCCAGGCACCCTTATCATGCTTTTCACTGCATCATTGGTGCGGGGTTGCACAACCTGCCTGTCAAGACCACCGGCATGGATTACACCTGAAGCACACATGGTGATCACACATGTGAATATTATTGTCTTAACTGCTTTTTTCATTCTTTACCCCCTGATTTTATGAGATGTATGTCTCGTATCCAACCTTCCCTTGCAGGCCATCCCGAACCTTCAAGAGAGATATACTCAATATAAACCGGTTTTGGGTCAAGCCGCATAAGATCAAAGATATTTCTGTACCACTGATCCTTAAGCACAAGCTGACCCTCTCCCTCTGAAATATTATCTCTGTCCTCTGGCTTAAGGCTGTAAAACCCCTTATAGAATACCAGGGTTTTATTATCTCCTCCGGAAGAATCTTTATACCCCACTGCTATGGCAACAGGCGCATCAGTGCCCTTTGTCCCGAGACCAGCCTGCGTCTGTTCCTTTACCATTACATCGGCCATAAGAATGACTGAAGCAGCCCCCTTTACATCCGCGCCTATCTCCTGCATAACCCCTTCCCGTGTGTTTTCAATGGTGGCCCTGATCTTCAATATACCGTCGGCTAGTGAAAAGGTTTTCACATCATCAGCAGGTATCCGATCCCTGTGGGGAGTCCAGTAGCTGAGCCCATCCCTGAATGAGCCATTCTTAACAAGATCACCCTTGATGGGCATTAAAGGAAGAGTGGCCGTATCAAACCCCTGTTCTGCCTTTTCAACCGCATATGATACCTCTGCCTCTCCTTCCCGGGCTAAAATCATGTTTGCTGGCCCCTGAAGATAGGTTATGCCCTTTTCCAGGCTATACATGGGGGATGAGGCCTGGGGCGAAATTGTTATGTCATGGGGAAAATATATGGAGCCATTCAACCCTGCCGGCACCTCAACGGCTATATAGAGAAGAGAGCTGGTGCTTGATGGTGAAATACTTATATTCCATCTGTATTCAATGTACTTTCTGTTGCCAAGCGCCTTTTGCCCCATTGGCAACTCATACCGCCTGGCAAAAGGATCGTATGGCCACCTGTCAAAAAGAGAGACAACAGGGTCAATATTGATATCATGAGCAGGGTAGGAAAAACCAAGGCTGTATGAGCCAGGAAATGTATTTACAAGATATATTGAACTGTAACTGGTTGAATAGTGAAAACCATTGCCTGCAAAAAGAGGCTGCTGCCTGTGATGATACCCGCCCCCCATATGGAATTCATGGACGCGGTGATTTGAGGAGATACCTACATCAAAAACTGTCTGCCCCCCTGTGTAGATGCCAGGGTTAACAAGGCAGATCAGTATCACCAAAAACAGACCTAACCTTTTAATGCTGTCAGTCAATATGCTATCCCTTGCCGTAGCGTTTAACCAGTTGATAAACTGCCTCTTCAATACAGGAACGCAGGGCCTCATCAACACCTTCTCGCCCTTCATGGCCAACGTTTACATCAGCCCCTCCCAGATTTTTTCCTGTTAATTTCTGCGCAAATGCCCCAACACCGCTTACTGAGAATCCGCCGGATTTTATGGGCTTTCTGACATTAACTGAATCAAGCACCTGGCCGGTTGCCGCTGATACAACCCTTACATCAACGCCGATTGTGGCCTTCTCACCGCTTGTTTCAACACCTAGCCCCTTGAAAACACCAGCAATACCTGTCTTGCTTTCCTGGGCATTGGCCTCGGAGACTGTTCCTTCAAATATGTATTGCGCACCTACAAGCTGTGACTGTGCAACTGTCCCGGTTGTCTGGCCCTGGGCATTGAGCTGCTTTTCAAAGGCAACTCCCTGGTTAAGGCGTTCTCTTTCAGCTACAGCAAATGTGCCGGATTTTATAAGCGCTGTGGTGAACATGTCTGTTGCTGCTGCCGCAGATATCTCGGGCACACTGGATCGGAATTCATAAATGGTTACCACCTTCCTGTCAGCCTCATCTACCCGCGGAAGGCTCTCCAGTTTTTGTGTGGTTGAAGAATTGTCAAGCTGAGGGTCTTCATTTCCCCATCCCCAGGCTGAAAGAATTGTCCCTGTTAAAATTACCATGGTTATATAAAATATCTTTTGTAATAGCTTATTCATAATATCCTCTCCACCTAAATTAGCACCCTAAATATTACCAGAAGTATGGTAACTGTCAACCTGACTTTCAACAGGGGTAACAAAATGTGAAAAATAGATAGTGCCCATCCAGAAATTGTCGTTTTCGGATGGACACTAGAGATAAAATATTGAGAGCATCTAAAACCCTTTTAATTCTGTAAGGCCAGAGGATACTTGCAGAAAAGAGATAGGGATAAAATAATTTACACTTTTTTAACAAATTAATTAGAAGATTAAACAAAATGGATTTGACATGGTAAAATTACAACTCTATAATCTCTATCCTTGATATGTGTTATCTACGGGTGTTATTTTCGCGGCAAATGGTTCCTGCCTCTCCCTGTAAATCAGGGATCTTTATTAGATTATGGTTGATCCTTTTACCGTATTTATTATTTAGGAAACTCATTATGTATAAAACGGGATTAATTCAAACGGCCCGTCCGGGAATCATGGCATTGCTTATCGCGGGCGGTATTTTTATTTCCGGGTGCATTCACCCTTTCAGCAAGGCATCACTAGATGACTATGTTGCCCCTTCTCCGGAGTCATCCTGGAAGGCAGATAATGATATAACCGCACAGCCTGAAAATATACCTGCTGATATACCTGAGGATATTATTAAACAGGGTGCAAACTGGAGGCTCGCCGACATCATTGATGTTGCCCTGAGAAACAGCCCTGATACAAAAGCGACATGGTATGCAGCACGCTCTGCAGCAGCAGACATGATGATTGCAGAAGGTGGAAGATACCCGGAAATTAATGCTGCCATAGGCGCATCAAGGCTGGATAACATCACATCTGAAAGGAGGATGAGCCCCTCCAATAGCGGTTTAAGCTCATCCCTTGGGCTCACATGGCTCCTTTTTGATTTCGGGGGCAGGGAGGCCTCCATAGAGGAAAAGAGAAGGACCCTGATTGCGGCTGATTTTTCCCATAATGCTGCAATACAGGACCAGGTCTTCAATGTTATTGAGGCCTATTTCACCTATGCAAATGCAAAGGCCCTTGAAAAGGCGCTTGAGACATCCATGAAAGAGGCATCAACAGCCCTTGATGCAGCCAATGAACGTCACTTAAACGGGCTGGCCACCATTGCGGATGTCCTTCAGGCAAAGACATCCCTGTCCCAGGCAAAATTAAATTATGAAAATGCGAAGGGGCGCGTAAAGACCATACGCGGGGCGCTCGCAACAGCCATGGGCATACCGGCCAATACCCCATATGATATAGAGGATATCCCCATGAATCCACCTGTTGACAGTATAATAATGGCCGTTGATGACTATATAAAAATGGCAGAGGCAAACAGCCCGGATCTTGCAGCACAGAGAAACCGCGCAGAGGCCTCCATGGCACATAAAGAGGTCTCCAGGTCCGAGATATACCCCTCTCTCTCTTTAGGAAACACGGTCAGTTCATCATACAGTGACCTGGACTCGGAGTTCAAGGCAGATAACAGCATAGCCCTTCAGCTCAAGATACCGATCTGGGACGGAAGCATAAGACGCAACAGACTTTTAAAATCAGAACAGGATGCATTAATACAGAATGCTAAACTCCAGTCACTCAGGCAAAGCATCATTTTACAGGTCTGGACAAGCTATTTTACATTCCAGACATCGGTTGAGCGTTTAAAGTCTGTAAATGACCTCATGGCAAGCGCAACCAGATCATATGAAGTGGCCCTTGGCCGGTATAAAGAGGGGGTTGGCGGGCTGCTTGATATGCTTTCTGCCCAGAGCACCCTCATGAATGCAAGGGCACAGCAGATATCAGCCCAGTCTGACTGGTATATATCTTTTTCAAGACTGGCCAGAGATACAGGTATGTTATGGGCAGACAGTAAGGAACAAAACATGAAAATGCTGGACAGGTTTCCTGCCGCTACAATAGAGGAAAAACATCAATGATAATAAAAACATTTTCAATTAAAAGATCTGTTTCAAATCAACATCAGGCGCATTTTACCATATGTAATATGAAAGGACTGTTAAATCTACTTTTTATAGCTCTCTTTATGGCAACAGTGGCCTTTTCAGGGTGCTCCAGGGAACAAGAAAGACGACCCATGCCATCACTTCCGGTAAAGACAGCATCCGTTATCACGCTTGATGTGCCCATAACCCTTTCTGCAACTGGTACGGTTGAGTCATTATTTAAAGTAAAGGTATCTTCACGGGTAGCAGGGCTTGTGACAGGTCAGCATGTTAAGGAGGGAGAGACGGTGGAAAAGGGGCAGCTCCTTTTCACTATTGATGACAAGCCATATCAGACAGTGCTTGCCTCCGCAAAGTCCAACCTCGAAAGAGACCGCATAAAACTTGAAAAGGCCCTGAAGGATGCTGCACGCTATGCTGATCTCCTGAAAAAGGATTATGTGACTAAGTCACAGGCGGAACAGATAGAGGCGGACGCAGAGGCCCTTAAGGCTGTGGTTAAAGGGGATGAGGCTGCCCTTGAAAACGCCATGCTGGATCTTTCATACTGCAGCATTAGGTCGCCTATCAGCGGAAAGGCAGGGGCGATACTGATACATGAAGGTAACCTTGTAAACAAAAATGACATCAGTAATCCGCTGATGGTGATCAACCAGCTCAAGCCCGTTTCAGTAAGGTTTGCAATTCCGGAGCAGTACCTTTCGGATATCAAGGCGAGGATGGCCGAACATGACCTTGAGGTTCAGGCAGCCATGCCAGGCCATGAAGGTAAAACATATAGGGGCAGACTCACCTTTCTGGATAATGCAATAAGCGCAGACTCAGGCACAGTTGATTTGAAGGCACTGTTTGAAAACACAGATTCAAGTCTGTGGCCCGGCATGTTTGTAAATGTGGTTCTTGTCCTCGGCACAAAGACAGGTGCTGTTGCCACACCGCTATCAGCCGTGCAGATGGGGCAGGAGGGTTACTATGTATATGTTTTAAAAAATGATATGACAGTAGAGCAGCGCAAGGTAAAGACAGGCGAACAGAGCGGGAAATATATAGTTATTGAATCAGGCGTCTCACCCAATGAAACAGTGGTAACAGACGGGCAGTTAATGATCTACCCAGGCGCAAAGGTTACTGTGGTCAATCAATCTAAAACAACCGGAGAAAAACAGTCGTGAAGGGCATATCAGATATATTCATAAGACGTCCGGTTGCTACAACCCTGCTGATGGCAGGGATAATCATTTTCGGCATTACCGGCTACAGGCAGCTCCCCGTGAGCGACCTCCCCAATGTGGATTTTCCAACTATCCAGGTTTCAGCAGGCCTGCCGGGCGCAAGCCCCGAGACAATGGCATCTTCAGTAGCCACACCGCTGGAAAAACAGTTTTCCACAATAAATGGCATAGACTCAATGACCTCAAGCAGCTCTCTAGGCAGGACCAATATCAATATCCAGTTTAACCTCAGCCGCAATATAGATGCGGCAGCGCTAGATGTGCAGACGGCCATTTCATCGGCCCAGAGGGCATTGCCGTCTGACATGCCGAGTCCTCCTACATTCAGGAAGGTAAACCCTGCGGAACAGCCGATCCTGTTTATGGTCATGACATCTGACACTATGCCTCTATCTGACCTTAATGAATATGCGGATACATTTCTTGGCCAGCGTCTTTCTGTTGTTAACGGCGTAGCCCAGGTAAATGTTTTCGGTCCCCAGAAGTATGCGGTCAGGATACAGGTTGATCCCAACAAGCTTGCAAACAAAGGCATAGGCATAGATGAGGTTGTGCAGACAGTACAGTCATCAAACGTCAACCTGCCCACAGGAACCCTCTACGGGCCTGACAGGTCATTCACAATTGAGACAGAAGGCCAGGTCAAAAACGCAGCAGGATACAGGGAACTCATAGTAAGCTATAAAAACGGAAGGCCTGTTAGATTAAAAGAACTGGGAAATGTGTATGACAGCGTTCAGGACAATAAGTCCGAGGCATGGTACATTGATAAGGAGAGCATGAAGCGCTCCATAATACTGGCTATCCAGCGTCAGCCGGGCTCAAACACCGTGCAGGTTGCAAGAGATGTGCGCAAGCTTTTAGACTCTCTGAAGGATCAGCTTCCTGCCTCTGTCTCTTTAAAGATCCTGTTTGACCAATCGGAATCCATACGTGATTCGGTAAATGACGTCAAACTCACACTCGTGCTTACCCTGTTCCTTGTTGTGTTTGTGATCTTTCTTTTTTTAAGGACCATCTCAGCCACAATTATCCCCTCCCTTGCGCTTCCCATGTCTATTATAGGGACCTTTGCAGTCATGTATTTTCTAAACTACAGCCTTGATAACCTCTCCCTCATGGCGCTCACGCTGTGCCTGGGTTTTGTTGTTGATGACGCCATTGTTATGCTGGAAAACATAGTAAGGCATATGGAGATGGGAAAGGGGCCTCTGGAGGCCGCCTTGACAGGTTCAAAAGAGGTAGGGTTTACAATTGTATCCATGACATTATCTCTCTCTGCGGTGTTTCTCCCTATCCTGTTCATGGGTGGTATTGTCGGAAGGCTGTTTTCAGAATTCGGTGTAACAATCGGGGCTGCTATCCTGATTTCAGGGTTTATATCGCTCACACTTGTCCCGATGCTCTGCAGCAGGTTTCTTAAACCTGTAGAGGAACAGCATCACAACAGGCTCTTTTATGCATCGGAAAAGATATTTGAGTGGATGCTCAATGTTTATAAAAATGGACTTAACTGGTCCATTGCTCACAGACGCTTCATGTTGCTTTTTTCTCTTATTGTGCTAGTAGCAACCGGCTATCTTTTTACACTAATCCCGAAAGGCTTTCTGCCAAGTGAGGACATGGCCAGGGTTATGGGTTCCACAGAGGCAATTGAAGGGATATCATTTGAATCAATGTCAGCGCATCAGATGGAGATAGCAAAAATAGCACAGAAAGACCCCAACGTAATCGCTGCCATGTCAAGGGCAGAATCAGGCAACTCGGGGATGATCCTTCTGATTTTAAAACCAAAGAGTGAACGCGAGTTATCCATAGATGGGGTGATCAACAGTCTCAGGGGCTCCATGTCAAAGGTGCCCGGAATAAGGGTGTTTCTGCAGAATCCGCCGCCTATAAGGATGGGCGGACGGCCCGGTAAAAGCGAATATCAGGTGACCATTCAGGGGCCGGATACAAAAGAGCTGTTTAAGGCAGCATCGCTTATGGAAGCGAAGATGAGGGAAGTGCAGGGCATTACAGATATCAGCAGTGATCTGTTGCTTAAAAACCCCACGCTCAAGGTCGAAATCGACAGAGACAAGGCATCTGAACTGGGGATATCAGTTGCCCAGATTGAGAGTTCCCTTTACAGCGCATATGGCACAAGGCAGATTTCAAACATATATGCGCCCAACAATACCTATGTTGTTTTGCTTGAGGTGGCGCCGGAATTCCAGATGGCCCCTGAATCACTTTCTCTCTTGCATGTGCGAACCAGCAAGGGCACACTTGTGCCACTTGAGTCAGTGGCAAGGCTGTCACAGTCCGTCAGCGCCCTTTCAATAAACCATACGGGCCAGCAGGTTTCAGTAACGCTCTCCTTTGCCCTAAGCCAGGGAACATCTCTGGGGCAGGCAATTGACCGCATAAAGGAGATGGCTGCAAGAGAGCTGCCTGCCAGGATAACCCTGAGTTTTCAGGGAACAGCCCAGGCATTCCAGTCATCCATGCAGGGGCTTGGTCTCCTGCTCCTGATGGCAGTGCTTGTAATCTATATGGTGCTGGGTATACTTTATGAAAGCTTCATACATCCCCTTACCATACTGTCAGCCCTGCCTTTTGCAGGTTTCGGGGCACTTATAACCCTGCTTATCTTTAATGTTGAGCTCAGCTTATATTCTTTTGTGGGCATTATTATGCTTATAGGTCTTGTCAAGAAAAACGGCATCATGATGATAGACTTTGCCATTGAAGCGAGAAAGACGGAAAACAAGGATGCCACAACTGCCATATTTGATGCATGTGTTATCAGGTTCAGACCTATTATGATGACAACCATGGCAGCGCTTATGGGCACAATGCCGATAGCCCTTGGCCTGGGCGCAGGAGCTGAATCAAGACAGCCTCTTGGCCTTGCAGTTGTAGGAGGCCTGATATTTTCTCAGTTCCTGACACTTTTCATAACACCTGTATTCTATATCTATTTTGACCGTTTGCAGGAGAGGTTTAAGAGGAAGAAACAATAGATTCTCGTTTTTATTCGTTTTGTGTAAAGCTAAGCCCTTTATGAGATATAATCGATAATATATGAAACGGATATTATATCTAACCACGGCGGACACGGAGAGCACGGAGGTAAAAACTTTAAAGATAAAGTTTCCGTGAAGTCCGTGTCCTTGTATGTTTGAAGTGATAGGCTGAAATTGAACCGCAAAGAGGCAAAGGGCACTAAGAAAAACAATAATTATTATTGATAAAATAATAAAAGGTCTTTCTCCGTGTCCTCCGTGGTGAAACTACCTGCGTCCCCCGAAGATTCCTCCAAGTATCCCGCGCACGATCTGCCTGCCTATCTGGCTTCCTACAGTGCGCACTGCCTGCTTGGCCATTGTTTCAACCATGCCCTGGCGCCTTCCTGTGCCCCACAGCATATCACCCAGCATCCCCTGTCCCTTTTGAGCCGGTTTTTCAACCTTTACCTGATCCTGTCTTTTTTCCGGTATGTTTATCTTTTCAAGCGCCCGTCTGTTTAATATCTCATAGGCCGATTCACGATCCAGGGGTTTATCATATTTTATGCCGATAGGGCTCCGCGCCCTTATTGCATTGCGTTCATCAGGCGTTATTGTGCCCATGCGGCAGCGTGGCGGGCAAATGATGGTTTTTTCTACAGGCATGGGCACCCCTTTTTCCTGAAGGGTTGATACCAGCGCCTCTCCCACACCAAGTGTTGATATCACAGATGCAACATCAAGTTTAGGATTTATAGCAAAGGTCTCTGCTGCGGTTTTCACTGCCTTCTGATCGCGTGGTGTAAATGCGCGAAGAGCATGCTGAATCCGGTTCCCCATCTGGCCCAGTATCTCACCCGGCAGGTCATCAGGGAGCTGTGAACAGAAGTAAACACCCACGCCCTTTGAACGGATCAGCCTTACAACCTGCTCCACGCGCTGGCGCAGAACTGCCGGGGCATCATCAAACAAAAGGTGCGCCTCATCAAAGAAGAATACAAGCCTGGGTTTATCAAGGTCACCCACCTCTGGCAGATTTTCGAACAGCTCGGATAAAAGCCACAAAAGAAAACTTGAATAGAGCCTTGGCCGCAGAATAAGCTGGTCAGCAGCAAGTATGTTAACAATACCGCGTCCGGAAAGATCAGTACGCATAAGGTCTGTAAGGTCAAGTGCAGGCTCACCGAACATCTGGTTACCTCCTTCCCGTTCAAAGGCAAGCAGTGCACGCTGTATGGCAGCAATCGACTGTTTGCTCACAAGGCCATATTGGGCTGACACCTCTGTACTATTCTCGGCAATAAATCCAAGGATAGCCCGGAAATCATTAAGGTCGAGTAAAAGCAGCCCCTGTTCATCAGCAAGCTTAAAGACAACCTCTAAAGTTCCTGACTGTGTGTCGTTAAGCTCAAGTATGCGGCTCAAGAGGGCAGGCCCCATCTCGCTTATTGTTACACGCACAGGATGGCCCATTTTGCCATAGATATCCCAGAATACGGATGGAGATGGTTCGTTCACATAACCCTCAATACCTATCTCATTAACCCTTTGCTGTATCTTTTCATTTATGGTGCCGGGCATGGCAATGCCTGCAACATCGCCTTTAACATCAGAGATAAATACGGGCACACCCATGCGTGAAAAACCCTCGGCAAGCAGAAGGAGAGAAATAGTCTTGCCTGTGCCTGTAGCGCCAGCAATAAGCCCGTGGCGGTTACCGTATTTTGATAAAAGGTGAACTGGCTTTTCTCCTTTTCCTATGAGTATCTGGTCCATGATGCCCTCCTGTAGTACGGTTCTCCTGAATAGATCTATCTATATTGTCAAATATCCTGACCCGAATCCTTTTTAAACCATCTTGTCTTTAGCGTCAAATTATCTTTCTTGATTAAACAACTCTATTAAATCTCTGGATGTGGGGTAAACAATAGGTAAATAATAGGTTATCAGGCTTACACTGTTGAAAGACATATGCTTATGGCTTGATGGGAAGTCAAATGTTTAGGCATGCATGCCACTGCAAATAGTTGCACGCAGGGTTTTACTGCTATTTCCCATTCAGGGAGGCAATTACGAAACATTGTTTTTCTCCAAATGAAATCTAATAGGCATAATTTAGGGCACAATTTAAGCGCACTTATAAAAAACTAAGGATAATTAAAATTTTAATGCAATAAAACGTCTTGTACTTCTTAGAAATTCAGGGTTCTAATAGGAAAGACGTAAAAATGCTTTTATAATTCTATTTAAAACTAGAAAAGAAAACCGTAAGACTTTTTCAATGGAGATTATCTAAGATACTTAAAACTAAAAATCAAGAAAATGATACTGGACACAAATTAAAATTTGATGATGCAGAGATAAGGCCCGCCTATGTACCGACGGTTAAACAAGCCTTATCTCTATATTGTCTTATGGAGGATTGGTTACTCTGCCATGTCAGATGCCCATGAACTCTTAATTCTGGCAAAGCCATCAATTATGTTCCTGATCAGTTTATATGTAGAGTAATTTTCATAGGGTATGCACATGCTGAAAAATTTGGAGCCCTTCTTCTTTCTTTCTGTCCATTCCCTTTGGGCAAATTCATATTTTAATTTTTTCATCTCACTGTTATAGCCTGCGAAAACCTTCTTCCTTGTCTTTAAAAGCCTCTTTTCCTTTAACTCCTTCTGGGCCTTTTCAAGGAGTTGTATGCCCGCATCTATCTCTTTTATCTTAAAATATTCCTGTGCCTCTGTAATAATCGCATGGACATTGATGACCCTCTCTTCCTTTATCTGGTTGATCATCTTTTCCATTTCAATGGCCGACTCTTTAAGTATCTTATGGGTCAGTTCAAGCTCCTCATACATCTCTTCCATAAGTTCAGTTGCCCGGTTTGTTTTGCTGCTTGGGTATATCCTCTTTTTCTTTGCAAAGGTGATTGCATCTCTGAGGCTCTTTCGAATCTCACTGACCCTTGTTTTTACTGATTCACCCTTTTCAAAATATGAGGTTATACTTTCAAGAAGTGACTGATGGAGAGCGATTAAACCACCTGGAAGACCCGCTTTGCTGTATTGAAATAGAAAAAACATTTTTTTCTCCTGTTATTTTAGTTTTCTTCTGCTGGAGCTGACCTAATGCATTTACTGTACCAGTTCCTATCTATAAATATTTACAGATAACAATGCACATGCAGGCTGAAGGGATTTATCCCTTTAAAAAACAGTAATCCTAGAATATCTTAAATGTTATAATCCTTTACTGGCTTGCTTTTAACGATCATCCATTAAAAATTCAAATCGGAAAGAATACACCGGTTTTTTTAAAATATTTTATTGGTTATTTGTTCTTATCAGGTTTCATAGTATGCTTTTTCATATTTTACCCGGTAAAAAAGTATATAAAATTACAACCATATTATACTTAATATCACACAATAGACTATTGACTTTTTAGAGGATTTATATCAGATCAGGATATTAATAAATGCAAACGCAGGATGGAATCCATATGAAGATAACTGCAATGATTCTTTTAATATTTCTCATTCTTGCTTGCAAAAGGGCTCAGGCCTCTGACTGGCCACAGTACCTTGGGCCAGGCCGGAATTCCGTATCAGATGAAAGGGGACTTTTAAGGAGATGGCCTGAAGGGGGGCCAAAGGTATTATGGACAGTTCCCCTTGGTGAGGGATTTGGAGGGGCTGCCGTGAGTGAAGGCAAGGTCTATATATATGACCGGGTTGATAAGAAAACAAATGTACTCCGCTGTTTTGATCTTGTCTCCGGAAAGGAAGAATGGCAATACAGCGATGAGGCAAGATGGTCAGTCAGCTATGACGGCTCAAGAACCGTACCTACAGTATACGGTAGCAGGATTTATGTAACTGATGCAGTCGGTAATTTCCTCTGTATTGATAAAAACACCCATAAACCCCTCTGGAAAAAGAACTTCTGGACAGATTTCAGCAAAACAGACATCCCTATGTGGGCGATCGCACAGAATCCACTTGTTTATAAAGATAAGGTCATAATTGCCTCCCAGACCAAAGAGACTGGCATTGTGGCATATGACAAGGTTAAGGGAGATGTTATCTGGAAGACAGCGGCCCTGCCAGGGAGCGCCGGGTATGTCTCACCAAAAATTGTAAAGATCAATAATGAAGATCATCTGGTGATGATAACAGCCACCAGACCTGAAGGACATGGAAATGGCGCTGTAATGGGGTTTGCCCCTGATACAGGTAAACTTTTATGGTCTTATGATGGATGGAAATGCAAGACCCCTGTACCTAATGTAACAGAGACAGGCGATAACAGCCTCTTGGTCACAGGAGGGTATCTTGCTGGAGGGGCGCTTATACAGATTAATAAGAAGGGAAATTCATGGGAAGTAAAGGAGGTCATGTTTTCAAAGGAGTTCGGCACACATGTGCACCCTGCCATTTTTTATAAAGGGAACCTCTACAGTCAGAATACAAACAATCAGACGAGAAATGGTTTCATGTGTATGGATCTTAAGGGCAATATCAAATGGAAGACAGGCAAAAACCCGAATTTTGACAAGGGCGGATTCATACTGGCTGATGACATGATAATTGGCACTGATGGTGAAAAGATGCTCTATCTTATTGAGCCAACCCCTGATGAATTCAGGGTGCTGGCAAAGGCGGAACTGCTTGAGACAAAACAGGCATGGGCGCCTTTAGCCTTAAGTGATGGCAAGCTCCTTATACGGGATCAGAAACAGATGAAGTGTGTGCAGGTTAAATAAAGGGTTCAAGGATTCGAGGGATCAAGGGTTCAAGGGAAAAACTTCCTAAGCTTGCTTAAAAGCACAGGGCATAGCGCAAAGAGCATAGGGAAATCTCAGAACCATTTTTTATACTTTCGCCATGCGCTATGCTCTATGCGCCATGCCAATTTATAAATCACTCGGCAACACAATAAAGAGCCTTCAACCCCCTTAAAAACAATTGATTTCCAACAACAGCAGGGCTGGCATCAAAGTTGTCATCAAGCTGATTCTGCGAAACAACATTAAACTCGATCCCATCCTTTATAACATAGCAGATGCCATTTCTGCCAAGGACATATACTAAACCATTTACTCCAACAGGAGATGCATACACCCCTTTCATGCCATCAAGCTTAATAGCCTCATAAAATATCTTTCCGGTTTTTGAATCTACACAGCTCAGCCTTTCATCATTTCCCCGCAGATAATACAACCTGCCATTATAGAGGAGTGGTGAAGGGACATAGGGTGTATTTTTATTGTATGTCCAGACAAGCGCAGAGGAGCCATTGAGGTCACCCTTTGCCTCATCCAGTTTTATTGTCTGAAGGCTGGCGCCCCTGAAACCGCTTATCAGGTAAACATAATTACCGTCAGTTACAGGAGAAGGGATCACATTTTCGGTCATGCCGGAAATTTCCCAGATGATCTCTCCACTCTGCAGGTCATAGGCGGTTGATTTTTTGGTGGCGCTTACAATCAGCTGAGGCTTTCCCTTTACCGGGACAACTATTGGTGTTGACCATGAGGTCTTTTCATCCCTCTTCTTTTTCCAGATAACCTTGCCATCCTTTTTATTAAGGACATAGATATAGGAATCCTTTTCATGATCCCAGTTTATGATTAGATAATCCTTATAAAGGGAAGGCGAACTCCCTTCCCCGAAAGAGGCCCTGATATTCATATCGCCAAGGTCCTTTTCCCAGATCAAATTGCCCTTGAGATCGAAGCAGTATATTCCGAATGATCCGAATGAGGCAATAAGGTATTCTCCATCTGTCACACAGGACTGTGAAGCCCAGCTCCCATCATTGTGGGTTCCTTCATGGGGGAACTGTTCACGCACAGCCTTTTGCCAGATAATTTTTCCATTGTTCCTGTCAATGGAATAAACAATAAACTGCTGGAGATACTCAGGCAGTTTGGGCTGCATCCATGAGGCTCCACCTGTTTTAAATTTTGCCAACTCCTCTTCAGAAAGCCTCTTGTCGAGTGAAACTGAAGAGGTTATAAACAGCTGATCACCCCAAATTACAGGTGTAGAAAGTCCCTTTCCTGGTATAGGTATTTTCCATTTTATATTTTTAGTCTCGCTCCATACCGTGGGAGGATTACCTTTCACCACCTCGCCGGTAAAAAGGGGCCCTCTCCAGGAAGGCCAGTTACTGTTGTAATCAGCGGCTCTCAGCTGACCATAAGGCATGCTCAAAATCATGACAAGAACAATTGATACCAGAGCTATCTTAATCTTCATTGTTTAATCTCCTTAAAACATTTATCATCTGTTAACGATATTGTTCCTCAAATCCATTAAAATATATATCAGGAATATATAACATAATAAACAGATTTCAAACCTGAATCGGGCTTTTAGCACAGCGAATGAAGCTTTTTTAAAGATTACCGTTGTAGAGTAAAACCAGCTCTGATATTGTTGATGCCCAATACCCTTGGGAAAACTAATGACAGATAAAGATAAGCATAATATTATTGAATACAGGATCGCCGGTGACTGGGTTGTTATGGCCGGCAAGACCGATGATGACAATGACTACCTGAGCATAAGGCTTGCTCACCCGAATGACTACTGGTTTCATGTAAGGGGCATGCCGGGCAGCCATGTGATTTTAAGGGCAAAGGAGGATGAAAAACCCGGCAAGGATATACTGAAGGAGGCAGCAGCCATTGCAGCCTGGCATAGCAAGGCAAAGGGCGGTGGAATAACTCCTGTATCCTGCACAATGGCAAAGTATGTTTCAAAGCCAAAGGGTGCAAAACCCGGCACTGTTACAATAAAAAAGGAAACGATTATAAAGGTAAGGCCGGGGATCCCGGAATTACAATGATCAGTGAACAATTATCAATGATCAATATAGAAATATAGTTTTACCGTAGACCGCAAACCCTAAACCGTATACCTTTTTATTCTACCCATATTTTATGCTATCCCGATCTACCTGTTCTCCTGAAAAATTTTTTTGTATTCACCGTACCCCTCTTTTTCCAGCTCTTCCTTTGGTATGAACCTCAGTGAGGCTGAATTAATACAATACCTTTGCCCGGTGGGAAGCGGCCCGTCATCAAAGAGATGCCCAAGATGAGAATCACCCCTTTTGCTCTTCACCTCTGTTCTCGTCATTGCATGACTTTTATCGATCCTTTCTATGATGTTCTCTTTCACAAGAGGCCTTGTAAAGCTTGGCCAGCCTGAACCGGAATCATACTTGTCTTTTGAACTGAAAAGCGGCTCCCCTGAAACTATATCCACATAAATACCCTCACGTTTATTGTCCCAGTATTCGTTTTCAAATGGTCTTTCTGTTGCCCCTTTTCTGGTCACATCATACTGAATACCTGTAAGTCTTTTCCTTAAACTCTCATCATCGGGTATCTCACACTGGTAATTATTTTTAGTACCTGCATTATCTTTCCAGGTTTCATCAAGAAACTGATCCCTGCCTGAATGATACCTGTAGTTTTTGTATCTTACCGGGTTTTTTTCAGAATAATCCTGATGGTATTCCTCTGCGGGGTAGAATTTTTCAAACCTTATTATTTCGGTTACTACAGGCCTGTCAAAGATGGCTGACCCAGCTAGCCTCTCCCTTGATTGAAGGGCAATCCTTTTCTGTTCTTCATTGTGATAAAAAATGGCGCTTTTGTACTGGCTACCCCTGTCTGCGAACTGACCTCCTGCATCAGTAGGGTCTATATGTCTCCAGAACACATCAAGTATTTCACTATAAGTTATCTTTTGTGGATCAAATATCACCTGAACTGCCTCAAGATGCCCGGTCTTCCCACTCGAAACCTCTTCATAGGTGGGATTCTCCTTTTTGCCTCCGGTATAACCTGAGATAACATCAATTACCCCATCAATACTTTTAAAGTCTGATTCAATACACCAGAAGCATCCTCCAGCCACTGTTGCTGTCTCTGTCTTTACATTTATATCTCTCATACCATCCTCCTTTGCAATGGAGTGAATTATAACTAAGCCTATAACTATAATAGCTGCCAGTATGACCAAAATTGATATTTTCATATCCAAACCTCCCTTTAAAAATGGTTTGAATTATTATTTTTGGTTAACCTGTTTCAAGACAATATAAGGATGGTTAAAGGAAATTCCAGATAAGGAGATAAAATAAAAAGCTTTACTCCGTGCTCTCCGTGTCCTCTGTGGTAAAAATATAATTTATTCTATGTGTGTTAACGGTTTCCGCCCTCGATAAACCAGTCTATAAGCCTGCGGGCAATGCTGATACTGGAGGGGATGCCGGGGATTTCATCTCTTTTAAACCAGCCAACATCTGTTATCTCTTTTTTGTCTGGCTTTATTTCGCCACTCTCATATTCTGCTGTAAACCCTATCATAAGCGAATCAGGGAAAGGCCAGGGCTGGCTCCCGAAATATTTTATATTTTTTACCTCAATGCCCACCTCTTCCTTGACCTCCCTTTTAACACACTCCTCAAGTGTTTCACCGGGTTCTACAAAACCAGCAAGTACGCTGTAAAATTTTGATCGGAACCTTGGCGAACTCGCAAGTAACAGCCTGTCATCCTTTGTGACTGCAACTATTATTGCAGGCGACAGGCGCGGATAATATACCTGGCCGCACACTGTACAGATCTTTGCACGTTCGTCATTTTTATCTTCTGTTAAGCTTGAGCATTTTCCGCAAAACCTGTGATTTTTGCTCCATGTAATGAACTGGCCTGCAAGCCCTGAAAGCTTTACCAGGTCTGTATCAAGATTATTTAATAGAGCAAGAGGTGAATGTATAGAGAAAGATTCCGGAAGAGCTTCAGCGGACTCTATCTCAGCAGCATAACATGGTGAACTGTGATAAGTGCCCATAAACTGGACGTGGTTGCTTTTGATATTGAATTCCTCAAGAGTACTGTACCGTGGAATAGTAATTGCCCCGTTTTCCGAAAGTACAATAACCTTCTGTTCGTTTATCAGAAACCAGTATGAATCAGGATTGATTTCCTGCGGACATTTAAAATCAGATATAAAATTCATCTAAAAAATTGCCTTTCGATTTATCACCAAATATCAGCCAGATAAATGTAAATTTAGTTGAACACAATGACTCATCTTTGCATTAAGAAAATAGAGTTTATATTTTAAGCCTTGCGCCTTGGGCCTTAAACCTTACACCTAGTTTTATCATACCCCCCTTTTGTCAGGAGGCCATATATACTTATGGAGCTGCATGTTCAGCCTTATATTAAGTTTATCTTTAAGGATCCATTCAGATAGTTCCCGCGGCTCAAGCCTTCCAAAGCAGGGGGAAAAGTTTATAGATATAGAATCTTTTTTATCAGCCGGAATCATGGTGAGGGTCTCAAAAGCGAAATCATAGTCTCTCTTGTCAGCAATGACAAACTTGAGTTCATCACCCTGATTGAGTCTTATTAAATTTTCAAGGTCATTATGAGCCTCTTCACCACTTGAGGGGCATTTGATATCCATAATCTTTATGCAGTGTCTGTCAACCGTGCTGATATCTTTGCTTCCGTTTGTTTCCAGTAATACTGTATAACCGGCATCAAGAAGTCCTTTTATGAGTTGAGGCGTTTCATCCTGTATCAGTGGCTCTCCACCTGTTATCTCAACAAGCGGGCAATTAAGGCTTTTTACCTTTTCCAGGATATCCCTTATCTCCATAAGGGCACCTTCTTCATAGGCATAGGTAGTATCACAGTATGAGCACCTCAGATTGCATCCTGTAAGGCGTATAAACACACATGGCAAACCTGCCCGAGTAGACTCGCCCTGTATGCTTATGAATATCTCATTAACCTTTATAGCCACTATCTGCTCCTTTTTTGCGCCACTCTGCTGATCCGGACAATCTATTCATACCCGTTTGGGTTGAGGGACTGCCACTTCCAGGTGTCTCTGCACATCTCATCAATGCCTTTAATGGCAGACCAGCCCAGCTCCTTTTTTGCCAGTGACGGGTCAGCATAACACTCGGCAATGTCACCTTTTCTTCTGCCAGTAATCTGGTATGGGATATTTCTTTTAGATGCCTTTCTGAATGCATCTATCATTTCAAGGACACTGTAACCCCTGCCTGTACCCAGGTTATAGACCTTTACGCCCGCCCTCGATTGTATCCTGTCAATTGCTCTTACATGACCCAGAGCAAGATCAACAACATGGATATAATCCCTTACCCCTGTGCCATCAGATGTCGGATAGTCATTGCCAAATACCGACAGTATCTTTAATTTACCAATAGCCACCTGCGAGATATAAGGCACAAGGTTATTGGGTATACCATTTGGGTCTTCACCTATTTTACCGCTTTCATGTGCACCCACTGGGTTAAAATATCTTAACAGTATAACATCCCATGAATTATCCGAGGCATGGAGGTCCCTTAATATCTCTTCAATAAAGAGCTTTGATCTGCCGTATGGGTTGGTTGCAGAGAGGGGGAAATCTTCTGTTATTGGCACAGTGTGAGGGTCTCCATAGACCGTGGCAGATGAACTGAATACTATCTTTTTAACATTATGTTCTCTCATAACATCGCATAGACAGAGGGTGCCTGTGATATTGTTACTGTAATACTCAAGGGGCTTTTGTGTAGATTCGCCCACAGCCTTGAGCCCTGCAAAATGTATTACCGCATCTATCTTATTTTTGCTGAAAATATCAGTCAGGGCATTCCTGTCTCTCAGGTCTATCCTGTAAAAAAGAGAATCCTTCCCGGTTATTGTCCGAACCCTTCTTAATGATTCCTCTTTACTGTTGGAGAGATTATCCACCACAACAACATCATGGCCAGCGTTTAAAAGTTCAACCATAGTATGGCTGCCTATATACCCAGCGCCGCCTGTTACCAGTATTCTCATCTTCTGCTCCAGTGTAATTATTTTTTCAGCCGCTCTAATTCTGCCCTTTTAAGTTTAATCTCGGCGTTCGCAAGCCTTTCATAATATCTTTTTATCTTTTTTGTCTCGCCTTTGGCCACGGCCTTCAGGAGGTCACCCTCAAGCTCTGCAACTTCAAGTAGCCTGTAATAATCGAGAGATTCCTTGAGATGCGCCAGCACTATCTTCCCTGTAAGGACAGGATGGTTATTGGTGACATTTGCATCGCTGAACCTTATGCCATGTTCCAGTTCCACCTCCAGCCCTGCTCTAAACTCTGAAGGATCAATCTCCATCTTTTTAGAGTTCACTTCGAGAAGTATCTTTTTTGCCTCTTTTATCGAGACACTTGCCTCCCTCTTCTCCGTCCAGTCTGATATCTTTAATTCCCTGCAAACCCTTTTAACCTCTTCCCTTGTAATATATTCAGGCAACTTCATGGCTATCTCCTTTTAAAAAGGTTGATCTTTTACTGGGCAACTTTAGTCCATGGAAATATCCTAGTCAACAGGAAAGGCTGGTAATTCATATAGATAGCGTCCTTTTATTATTGATATAAAAAAAAGGAAAAATTTTTTTAAAGTTTCTGAGTCATGATGCCGATTTGAGGATTGGATAAGACTTGAGGGCAAACTTTCTGAAAGGAGAGGGCGCAAAACTTCCGGTCTAAGTCCCGCGATACTAAGGGATATGACAGCGGGGTTGCAAAGTAAGGTGAAAGATATCAGCGCCCTTTCGCATGAAAATGTAACGGGTCTTTTTCACCAGTTCTAAAGGGATGAGGATTTATAATGTAGATACGCTCCCTTAAGGAAGGTGCCTCATTAAAGGAGGTGACATATGATTATAGATTCCTCTGTCGTAATTAATAATCCCGGAGAAGGGGAGTTAAAGGTCAGGAAAAAGGAAGGTCCTGACAAGATTAAACCTGTTGAAAAATCCGGTAATAGCGAAGAGGCTAAACTCAATAATGAGAGGGACAAGATAACAGAAAAGAACCCTGATACACGACGCTTTGATACAGGGACATTATACAATAAATATGGTGAGCCGGACCGTGATGAAAACGCCGGAATTAAACCAAAACCTATTGATGTTGTTGTTTAGATGAGGTTTCGGAGAGGGACAAAAAGAGGGTATCACCTGTTGGTGATACCCTCTTTATTTTGGTTCTTAAATTGAATCTATTTGATCTCAATCTTTTTGGTCTCTGTTCCTTCTGCTTTTGGAAGCACAACCTTTAGCACACCATCCTTATAGCTTGCATCAATTTTATCAGCCTCTACCTTGCCAGGGATCCGGAAGCTCCTGTTAAAAGAGCCGAAATGCCTTTCAATCCTGTGGTAACCTTCAGATTTCTCCTCCTTTTCCTGTTTCTTTTCTCCCTTAACAGTAAGGATACCTTCAGAAAGTGTAATATCAACATCTTTTATATCAATACCGGGAAGCTCTGCTGTAACTGTATAATCCTTTTCATTCTCAGCAATATCAAAGGCCGGTACCCATTCTTTATCTTCACCAAAAATTGTTTCCAGTCCCCAGTCATCAAAGAAGCGATCAAACAGTTTCCTGTTAGGAGCAAGACCTGTTCCTGGAATTAAACTGAATAAGCTGTTCATAAGATCACCCCCTTAAATTTTAATTTTTTTACTTATGCGGCAATAAAATAATCATCAATAAATCTGAGTCAAGCCTGCATGGGAGGCTGAACCTGTCTGAATAGATACACTGCCTACCAGACCGACTCCGCATTAGAACACGCCACCATCTTTTCATCATTCAGGATCAACTCCATTATTACAATCCGCAGATTGATACCAGTATCTGATAAGTTATGTTTAACCTTTTTTGTAATCATCACAGGAACAACGCTTCCCCTGACATTAATAACTTGCCCCATAAAGTCTCGTGACCCCTGCACCCTGTTGATAGTTGTGTACCCGTTTAATGACCCTTTTATATCAGGATTTTTCCCGCGATATCTCCAATCTGTTAAATAAAAAACAATTAAAAAGAATCACGGGGAGCATCTGATATGTACCCCTTATAAAATCTTCTTTTTTTAATAAAAACCGGAAGAATTTATTGACATACAATATATTGTGCCCTAGAATGCTTTCCATTCAATATAAAGGTATATTAACAATTTAAATCATCCGTGAAAAACAAGATCGAAGGCCTGATATTGTGGCTGTTTATTGTTTTTTTACGAATGATTTTTAGTTCCTTTTTCATCACTGGGAAAACGATATATTGTTATGAATAACATAAATCTAGGCTGTCAATTTATTTTATGGAGGGTGGTATATGGGTCAACAGAGTAAATTCCTTGTGACAAAAGATGGTACTTTTGATCTAGCAGCTTACAGATGGGATGATAACCTCTTTTCAGACATGCTGATAAGAGAGAGCTCAATAGACAGTTCATGTGCAATGGATATAAGCAGGGCACTCAGGGAAGAAATACATCAGATGGACCTTAAGACTATAACCATTCCCCTCCTGGAAGAGATTGTCGAGGCAAAACTGCTTGAATATGGTCTCAAAAAAAATAATCCCATAAAATTAGAAGGTTCATTTATTATTAGAGAGATCATAAATTTATCTGAAAATGCCTATACTGTTTTGAAAAAAAGATACCTGAAAAAGGACAGC
>CAYWRH010000019.1:0-41194 GCA_964460435.1 uncultured Desulfatiglans sp. | reverse complement strand
GACAGCCTTGAAATATGCGGAAAGATATAAACGTATTTTTGTGGATGAGTATCAGGACACAAACCCGGTCCAGTCAAAGATACTAAGGCATATTGTATGGGATGATCTAAACCTTATATGTGCCATAGGTGACCCTGACCAGGCCATATATGGCTTCAGGGGTGCGGATATAGCCAATTTTTACAGGTTTACCACTGATTTTAAAAATGCCCGCGAGATTACCCTTACAAAAAATTACAGGTCAAAGGATATCATACTTGAGGCAGCAGCCGGGATACTTGAAAGGGAGAGGCCCCTTACGGGGATTAAGGGGAGGGGAGATCATATCCGTATCTCTGAGTGCAGCACTGCCAATGCAGAGGCAGAGATGGTGGTAGAGAGGATAGAAAAAATGCTGGGCGGCACGAGCCATTTTTCACTGGATAGCGGCAGGGTAGAGGCCCATGAAACAGGGGATGAGGAGTTAAGTTTTGGTGATATAGCAGTACTGTACCGGGTCAATTCACAGGGTGATGCTATCACCGGGGCATTATCAAGGGCTGGCATCCCGTTTGTCAGATCTGGTGAAAAACCCTATACAGAGATATTTCCTGTTGATGTAATTATGGCATATATCAGGTCAAGGGTTTTTCCTGACAACACCTTTTTAAAAACCAGATATCTCGCCAGGATCAGAGAGTATAATCTTATGGCGGATAACAAAAAGGAGCCTCCTCTTATAGATAATGATGTTTCAGGATTAATAGATGAGGCCATTTCTATCCATAATATTGACCTGTCAATAGATGAAACAAAAAGGGCTGTTGAAAGGTTGAAAGATGCTGCAACAGAGATGCCTTGCCCTTTATCCCTGGCGGAGAATATCTCTCTTGAAAGGGGAATAGATAATACTATGCTCAGGGGCGACAGGGTGGCTGTAATGACCATCCATGCTGCAAAGGGGCTTGAATGGCCGGTTGTTTTTATAACCGGGTGCGAGGAGAGAATAATACCATTAAGATTGTATGGCGATTGTGATGAAGAGGAGGAAAAGAGGCTCTTTTATGTCGGTATCACAAGGGCAAAGGAAAGGCTTATATTATCATACGTAAAAAGCAGGAGACTGGGCAGCAGGCTGATAGAGGGAAAAAGGTCGCCATTTATTGATCTTATCCCGGTAAAAAATTGCAAACCCCTTGACAGGGGTATGTTTAAGCCAAAAAGGCGGGAGAAACAGTTGTCGTTGTTTTAGCAGAGATATGGATTACTTATCACTTTTCAATAAATGCGAATTATGCCCGAGAAGATGCCATGTAGACAGGACTCTTCCCGGCTCTGAAAAAAAGGCATTCTGCGGCCAGAACAGTCAGCTTCGCATTGCACATATCGGCCCACATCATGGTGAAGAACCGCCCATATCAGGGACTCTTGGTTCTGGCACAGTATTTTTCAGTGGATGCTCCTTAAGGTGCACATTCTGCCAGAACCACCAGATATCCCTTGACGGGTCAGGGGATATAATGACGCAGGAAGAATTCTACATAAAGACAAGGGCAATGATAGATGAGTACAGGGTGCATAATATCAATTTTGTTACCCCTGATCACTTTTACCCATACACATTCAGGCTTGTTGAGCAACTAAGAGAGAATGGCTACAACCTGCCGATCCTTTATAACTGCTCAGGTTATCAGTCTGTCGGACTTCTCAAAACAGCAGAGAAATATGCGAATATCTATATGCCTGATTACAAATACTCAGACCCTGATATCGCCAAAATGTTTTCAAGGTGCAAGGATTATCCGCAGAAGGGTCTTGATGCAATAGCAGAGATGGTAAGACAGAAGGGTTTTCTTGATTCGTTTATAAACAGGAGTGATGTTGCCACAAAGGGTGTGCTGGTGAGGCATCTGATCCTGCCTGGAAAGATCGCAAATTCCATACACGCACTTGATTCGCTCTTCCTGGAATTCGGACCATTGCTTCCTCTAAGTCTCATGTCACAGTATCACCCTGTGATAAGGCATGAAGACCCTGATATGAACCGGTTTCTGACTGTTAATGAGTTTGATGCGGTTTACTCCCATGCCCTTGAATTGGGGTTCAAGAATATGTTTGTGCAGTTTCCGGCAGGTTATGACACCAACCCTGAAGAACAATCGGAATTTTTACCTGACTTTAATGATGAATCGCCTTTTAAAGGAAACAAAAGCAGATAATACGTTCTATAATTTTCGAATGGCTTTTATATCTTCTATATTTTTTCTCGGTGCCAGTTTCAGATTCTTATTTCCCAGAGATTTCCAAAACACCTGTAGTGGCAACCCTGTGTGGTTGTACGAAATAGAAGATTTGCAAAAATGATAAAACAGGGATTACACAAGCTACAATTTGTATGGCACTTCTACAAAAGAATGGCTGCGAGGGTCAAAGTCTTTGGTATTGAGGGAGATAAGCCTGTTTAGCATTCTACTCCCCCCATTCAGCCCTGATTTTCTCCTGGTACCTTAATCCATCTCCCTCTTCCCATATCCCTTGAGTCTCTCGAACAAGGGTTTTATAGAGGTTTTCAGATTCCTTTTCTCTTAATTCCAAAATACCCCGCCGGATGGTTTCGGCAATGGAGATACCATTTTTTTGCTATAGGCCTCCAACCATGATTTGTCTTTATCTGAGATAGTAACTACTATTCTCTTGTGGCTCATATCATCACCTCTTTAAATGTGTTATAACGCATGTAAGTGAGCAAGAACTGCATTGGAATCTCTTGATGCAATCCTTAGCCGGGCCTTCCGGTTTTCTTCTGCACTGTTCCCAGTTTTGCAAGGTGCGAACGCTAACACCAATCATGAGCCCGAATTCATTCTGTGATACATTAAGCTTTTTTCTTACAGTCCTGATTTCGGGTAGATTGATTTCATATGTACTGAGTAGCTTAAGTTGCTCACAGCTTAAATCTTCTTGTTCAGAATTCCTGTAGTGCAGTGAGGCATGGTTTTAAGTTACTTCTGCGATATTTTATCCCTAATCGTGTACTCTTCGGTGTTTAAGCGGCATATAGAACTTCGCCATTTTGAGCAATATCAGCCAAGATTGAATCCCCGGCCTTCCATTCCTCCTCTGTGAAGGCGGACGCTTCAATGGGAGCAAAAACTCCATAGATTGCACCGGACAAAATATCAATGCGTTCCCAATAGTCTTTGCCGGTAAAATCATCAGAGATAACCTGAATGTACTTATCAAAAAGGCATTCACAGATAACCTGTCAGAAAGCGAGGCCTATTCACTGGGTGCGGAAATAGAGGCTAATCTGAATGAATCAGGCTTTATAAAGCTGATAAAGACATCAGATGCAAAAACCCTTGCACTCCTGCATGGAATAGAAAACGACACTAAAAAGCACAGGGTAATACTTGTGAACTACTCAAGGGGAATCAGGTAACATCCTGAAACCACACCGGATATCTATTGCGTAGAGACAGTTTTGAAACCCAGTCCCTAAAAATGATTAACAGGCCATTTCATAATTTTAATCCTAAACATCCAGGTGATATGAATAGGGATTAAAATTATTCCAACTTACCTTTAAACACGGGGCTTTCATCGCATCAATACGAAACCTGGTACAAAATTCATGGGATAAAAAAATTTCTTGTAATGAAAAATATTCTGATATAACCTCCCTCAAGTTTTGGGATTCCGAAAAGAGTTAGAGAACCATTTTTACAGGAGTTGTTAAAGGAATCATGAATTGTACCATTTGCGGTTTATCTGCTGATAATGTTGAAGATCTGGTTGCTGAGAACTGGACCCTTTCATTTTTTGACGAAAATGATGAGCATGGCCCCCTTTGCCCTGCCTGCTCTGAAATACTGCTTCATATAGCAAATGATGGCGAATATGAGCTTAAAAGGGAGTATCACGGGAAGGTTACTTTTAATGATCAGATAGAATTTCTGGATGATGACCCCCTTTGCGACATAGTCCTGGGGTATATTCTCAACTGAAGATATACCTGCTTAAAGGCTATCATCGGTTACTATTCTGATTTTCTTAAAAACCGCCTGAGCACATTTCCATTTCATATTTTTTGTCTTTATAAATTATACTAAAAGATTATAGAGTATGTTACTTGATGACAGAAAAGATGAAGAATTTGTTTGGCCATAAATGGATATTGAACTGGGGCAGGATATTTCAGGATGATTTTTACTTTTAGCTGAACCCTGGAACCCTTAATTATTATGATCACCTCAAACCAGTACATAAATGAACTGATCAAGCTGATATCCGGCGGGAACAGGGAGATCTCTGTTTCCGGCATAGATAACGCTGCCAGATCATATCTTGTCTCAGGGCTCCTGATTGAGCTGGAAAGCCCCTTTCTCATTATTCTTCCCACTGCAAAGGAGGCAGTAAGGCTCATGAAGGAGTTGCAGTTTTTTCTGCCAAAGGGTTTTGTTTCAGGGGGGCAACAGGAAAAGAGGCTTTTTGATTTTCCGGCCTATGACCTCTCTCCCCTTACAGGATTAAGCCCGCACCGTAATATAATAAACCGCAGGCTTCAGGCCCTTTATGCGCTTACATCCTGTAAAAACCCGGTAGTTGTCACATCCCTTGAGGCGCTGCTTTTAAAAATCATGCCCAAAAAGGCCCTTATAAGGACACTGGAATACCTGGAGCCGGGCGAGGATTTCCCGCGTGATGCCCTTATTAAAAAACTTGAGGCAGGGGGATACTTACGCACTGCACTTGTGGAGGAGCCTGGCGATTACTCTGTGCGCGGTGGTGTAATAGACATATTTCCCCCGCTTTATGAGATGCCCATACGCCTTGAGTTCTGGGGAGACAGGCTTGAATCAATCCGCCATTTTGATCAGGTCTCACAGCGCTCCACAGGCCAGCTAAAGGAGATGATCCTTTTGCCCTCAAGTGAGGTCATCATGGATAATGAGGCCATGATACGGGCAAGGTCCATGGGCAGGCTCCCTGAACAGGCCGGTGAAGGGACAGGTTTTCCGGGTCAGGAGGCGTGGCTTAACCATTTTTATCCTGAGCTTAATAGCCTGTTTGATTATTTCCCATCTTCAGGGATCATCCTCCTTATGAACAGTGACAGGATGGAGACAGATAAGGAAAAGTTTCAGTTCAGGTTTGACAGGGACAGGGAAAAATACCGGGAAGAGGCGGAGAACAGGGGCGCCATTTTCCCTGATATTGAGGGTGTGCTTTTAACTGACAGGGAAGTTGAAGAGGGCATCAATGCACGCCAGAAGATAAGTTTCAACAGCCTTGCAATAACCCTCCCAGACCAGTTAGAACACTCAATAGAGGTAAAGGGCGCCCATGACATAGAGTTTGAATTTGACCTGAGGCTCACAGGCAAGGGGCGTGTCTCCATGGCGCCGCTGGCAGAAAGGATCTCCCTGTGGATGAGTGAGGGCGCAAGCATTATCCTTGTATGCAGGACAGAGCAGCAGGCATCAAGGCTCGCCGAAATCCTGAATAACTACAATGTGCAGGTAGATGAAACAGTGGAGAACTTTTTTGCTGTCTCCGCCAGAAAGAGGCTTCATATCTGCATTGGCAGGCTCTCCAGGGGCTTTGGCTGGGAGGATATCGGCCTCTATGTGATAAGCGAGGATGAGATATTCGGGCCAAAACGGGCAAGATCAAAAAAGAAGAGCGAAGAGGGTGGCATAGACTGGACATCCTTTGGCCAGCTTGCAGTAGGTGACCTTGTTGTGCATGAGGATCACGGCATAGGCCAGTATGGCGGGCTTATAAGGATGGAGATACAGAACAAGATAAATGACTTTGTCCTTATAGAGTATGCTGGAAACGACAGACTCTATATCCCTGCTGACCGCATAAGCATAATGCAGAAATATGTTGGGGCTGATGACAAGAACCCGAAGCTTGACCAGCTTGGCGGAAAGTCATGGAAGGTAGTTAAACAGAAGGCCAAAAAGGCCATAATGGAGATAGCAAGGCAGCTTGTTGATATATATGCCATAAGGAAATACAGGGAGGGTTTTGCCTTTTCACGTCCTGACAGCTATTTCAGGGAGTTTGAGGCCACTTTTGAACACGAAGAGACATCTGATCAGATAAAGGCCATTGATGATGTGCTCTCAGACATGGAATCCATAAGGCCCATGGACAGGCTCATATGCGGTGATGTGGGGTATGGCAAGACAGAGGTGGCCATAAGGGCGGCCTTTAAAGCAGTCACTGACGGCAAACAGGCAGCAGTGCTGGTGCCCACAACGGTGTTAGCCGAGCAGCACTATGAGACATTTAAAAAGAGGATGAAGCCCTTTAATGTGGAGGTGGATGTATTAAGCCGCTTCAAAAGCGCAAAGGAGCAGAAGGAGACCATAGCGCGTGTGCGCTCAGGCCAGGTAAATGTGCTTATAGGCACCCACAGAATACTATCAAAGGATATAGGGTTCAAAGATCTGGGCATCCTTATAATAGATGAAGAGCAGCGTTTCGGCGTAAAGCAGAAGGAGAGGTTAAAGGAGTTCAGGGCGGTTGTTGATGTGCTTGCGCTCACTGCAACCCCTATTCCGCGCACACTGCACCTCTCGCTTATGGGTGTAAGGGACCTGAGCATCATAGAAACACCTCCTGAAGACAGGCTTGCCATACAGACCTATCTTTTGCCATTTGATGAGGCGACAATTAAACATGCGATCGAAAATGAGATGGCGAGGGGCGGGCAGGTATTTTTTGTCCATAACCGCGTCCAGTCCATAGATAATATTGCAGGTAAGATCAAAAAGATCGTGCCAAACGCAAGGATAGCCATTGGGCATGGCCAGATGAAACCCGATGATCTTGAAAAGACCATGATGCGGTTTTTAAGAAAAGAGGTGGATGTTCTTGTGTGCACTACCATAATAGAATCGGGCCTGGATATACCTTCAGCAAATACCATAATAATTAATCAGGTGGAGCGTTTCGGGCTGGCACAGATATATCAGCTCAGGGGCCGTGTGGGGAGGTCATCTGAAAGCGCCTATGCATATCTGCTTTTATCAAAAAAGGCCAATTTAACAAGGGAGGCAGAAAAGAGACTCAAGGCGCTCATGGATTTTTCTCAGCTTGGGGCCGGAATTCATCTTGCCATGCATGACCTCAAGATAAGGGGGGGCGGTAATATCCTTGGCTTCAGCCAGTCAGGGCATATCGCCTCAATAGGTTATGAGCTGTACATAAAGCTTACCGAGGAGGCCATAGCAGAGATAAAGGGTGAGGAATACCAGCAGGAGATAAACCCGGAGATCAACGTTGAAGTATCTGCCTATCTGCCCGAGGAGTATGTCTCTGACATAGATGTAAGGCTCAATATCTACAGGAGGCTATCCAGCCTGAAAGAGGATGATGATCTGAAAAAGATGGCTGATGAGATCATAGACCGTTTCGGGCCGCCGCCAAAGGCGGTATCAAACCTGCTAAAGGTTATGGAGGTAAGGTTACTGATGAAGCGGAAAGGTATAGCGCGCCTTGATGTAAAGGAGGATGCCCTCATCTTCACATTCAGTCAGACAAAAAATATCAATCCAAATGATGTTGTAAGATTTATAGAGAGAAAGCGGCCAAGGTTCAGCCTGCTTAACGATTCAAGGTTAAAGGCCCGAATAAAAAGGACAGACCATCTGGGCGCGCTTAATGAGGCCAAAGGCGTTATTAACGAGTTTGATTTTAATTAAAACAGCTATTCTTCAAAGGCGAATGGATTCAGAAACTGCCGCCCCCATAAATGTTTTTTATCTGCTGTGCTGAGTTGAGCTTCCTCACATACCTCATTCCAGTATTCACGGATGATATCCTCTGTGTGTTTAAATACAGAGAGGGCATCTTCTTTTGAAAGCAAAAAGTGATATGATGCTTCAAGACAAAATTTAAGCTGACTGAGATTAGTATCTCCTGATATCTTCATTGCCTGTGATGCCATACTGCCCCCCCTTCCCTGTGGGCAGATATCATATGCAGGGGTCAGGGTAAGTTCTTTTCCATTCCAGAATGCGGCATGATTGCGTGCGTGGTCATCAGTATTGCCGCATAAAACATTAAAAACCAGTCTGCCGAACAACTCTTTTAGGGTTTTTTTCGGTTCTGTAAAACGGTGTCTTATTATTTCCGCAAATTCTTCATAACTGGCATATCGGGCTGTCATGTCATTAAGGCCAAGCATGGTCAGGCAGGAAACCATGCACTTCCGTGCCCACCCGTTCTTAACGGGGATTCTGTCAAAACGCTCAATGAGCAGGACATCTTTTCCTGAGGAAGAGACCAGCTTTACCGGTGCGACACTCAGTCCTGCAAGGCTCGCAAGCCTCATTGCGATGTATTCTGCCTTAACAACACTGTACAGTTCATTTGTTGATGAAAATTTTGCAATAAATTTTTTGCCGCTATCCTCTATCAATGCCTTTGGCCGGGCACCGCCAACCGAGCTTCCATGAAATAGTGCCTGATCCAGTTCAGGTGTTAATGGTATGCCCTTCTCAACACGATCTGCTGACATAAGCAGCTCTTCCAGAGATACATTAATTGCAGACCTGGGAAGATATTCAGACGGTGAGAGCTGGAAATCAAGGGCGCCAATCCGATCAGAACCTGATTCCAGTAGATAAGTCAATTCATCAAGTTCTGTTGTTTCAACGGCCTTTCCTTTTAACCCCAAAAGCTTATTGATTATAACCCGCCTCCCCCACGCATCAGGAGCAGCATCCCGTATGCAGCCCGGCATTTCAAGGCCGGTTAAAAGAGGCAACTCTCCGGGTTTTAGGGGCAGTTCCGGCTCGTAAATTGGTATTGCAGGCTTCCTATCCCTTACACGATCAAGATGGCTCCTGCCATAATTGAAATGTATATACCTGCCCTCGGCCTCAAGCTTGCCGGCAACAACAGGCTGCGTTTCCCAAGGTAACCAGATCCAGACAAAGGCTTCTCTCTTATGCTTGTTAGAATTCATCATCAACCGCCTTTGTTTTGTTCCTTATTCTTCTTGGGAGTAAGGCAATTTTTGTTTTTGTCAGATCGATATCTGTTTCAAGAGACTTGTGTTCCTGCTCAAACAGGGCGACTCCCACCAGGGCAGCAGCCTCAAACACAAGCCCGATTGCCGGAGTCATTTGGCCTGCCTCGATCTTCTGAAGGGTTGCCCTTGAAATGCCAGCCCTGTCAGCAAGGTTTTGTTCAGACCATCCATTTTTTTTGCGTCCCAACTTAATCTGCTGACCGAGCAACAAGGCGGCTTCTTTTGCGTATTTGGAATATGTTCTTTTATTATTCATGAATGTGCCCCATAAATAATGACTACTATAATAGCCATAAATACTATTATTGGCTATTATAATAGTCATTATTGTATATATCAAACATATTTTTTGGCGGCCTCCAAAAAAGCCTGGCAATATTCTGTTGAAACCAAGAAACCGGTTTTTGACATACATCAGGCAACCTCATATATTTCATTCCAAAAAATGGAGACCTGCTATGGGCAACGAAAAAATTATTCTTTATGCTGATTCGCAATTTTTAAGCCCATATGTCATGTCAGTATTTGTTACACTGAAAGAGAAGGGTATTCCGTTTCAGATTAGGAAAATCGATTTAAATGCAAAAGAGAATAATCAACCGGACTATGCAAATATATCTCTTACATAACGTGTGCCAACCCTTACACATGGTGATTTCCATTTGTCAGAGTCATCTGCAATTTCAGAATATTTAGATGAGTTGTATCCTACCCCACGTGTATACCCCAGGGATACCCAATTAAAGGCAAGGGCCAGGCAGATACAGGCCTGGATTAGAAGTGATTTTTTATCAATTCGGGAAGAGCCTTCGACCGAATGCGTATTTGGCAAACCAACAAACAAACCACTTTCTACAGCAGCACAAGCAGACACTGCAAGGCTGTTTGCTGCTGCAAATAACCTGATTAAGAATGATGCAAGGAATTTATTTGAAGATTGGTGTATTGCTGATACAGATTTGGCTTTAATGCTCAACCGCCTTGTATTAAATGGTGATGATGTGCCTGTAAAGTTAAAAGAATATGCACTTTATCAATGGCAGAGACCTGCTGTGCAGTTATGGGTAAATCAGGAACGGTCTCGTTAAAGACTAGCCCGCCGGTATGGCGAGCATCTTCTCAACCGCCTTTCTCGCCTTATTGGCAATCTCTTCTGGCACCTTTACGATGGTTTTCATCTCTTCTAGTGCCTTTACAACATCAATAAGCCCTGTTTTTTTCATGTTTGCACAGATCATATCGGGGTCAGCAGGTATAAATATCTTGTCCGGGTTTGCCTTTGAAAGTGGGTAAAGAATACCTGCCTCTGTCCCTATAATAAACTTTTTATGCGCTGAGTTTTTAACAAAGGCGATTATGCCGGAGGTGCTCCTTATCTCGTCAGCAAGCTCAAGCACCTCGGGTGTGCATTCGGGGTGGGCGAGGAAGAGGGCATCAGGGTTTTCTGCCTTTACCTTTTTTACCTGTGATGGTTTCAGGTTATTATGTGTCGGGCAGAAACCCTTCCACCATGTTATCTTTCTCTGTGTCCTGCTTCTGGCATACTGTGCAAGATTCTTATCAGGTGTCATAAATATCTCTTTATCAGGATCAATACTCTCAACAACCCTTACAACATTAGCCGAGGTGCAGCATATATCCGATTCCGCCTTGACCTCAGCGGTTGTGTTCACATAACTCACAACAACCCTGCCCGGGTTTTTCCTCTTTTCCTCTATCAACTCGCTAGCTGTAATCATATCAGCCATGGGGCACCCTGCGGCTGCAACAGGGAGCAGGACTGTTTTATTGGGAGAGAGTATAGAAGCTGTTTCTGCCATGAAGTGCACACCGCAGAATACAATCACATCCGCCTCTGTTTTAGAGGCCCTAATGGAGAGCTCAAGGGAATCGCCGCACAGGTCTGCCACATCCTGAATCTCTGGCCTCTGATAATTATGGGCAAGGAGGATTGCGTTCTTTTCCTTTAACAACCCCCTTATTTTATTTTTCAAATCTTCCATACGCTCTAAAGTTAACCCCATCTTGATATCCTTAATAATTCAATTTATTTTATTTTATCTTGTGTGTTATCATCCCGCAAATCCATACTATAGGATGATTATTTTCAGGTCAAGCAGGGGATTAGGCAGGTTAAATATTTAATAATTTAACGATTTACCGGTTAAATAGAATTGGAAACTGAAATAGAAACTAAAAATGAGGTCAAAGAAAAGCTGAATTACACCTCTTCCATGAAGGCCTCAATAAATGACGGGATGAGCCATGCTGTCATGATGGGGTGCGGTGAAAACTATTTCGGTGTCTTCAGTATATTTCTTAAGGCCACAACCATCCAGGTTGGCCTCATAGCAACGCTGCCACAGCTACTTGCGGCAATCATACAGTGGGCAGGGGCAATAAACCTTGACAGGATACGAAGCAGGCGAAGGGTAGTAAAAACAGGGGCCTTCATACAGGCGCTTACATTTATTCCCATTGCGCTTATACCTTTTCTTTTTAATATGGGGCAAACATCAGCATTGTTTCTCCTACTCATGGTAATTATATACTTTTGCGCGAACGGTGCCACAGTACCTGCATGGAACAGCCTCATTGGTGACCTTATTCACCCAAATGTAAGGGGCAGGTTTTTCGGGAAGCGCAATACCCTGACAGGCATGAATACCTTTATAGCCCTGACACTGTCCGGCCTTATTCTCCATCTCTTTAAAAAACAGGGCTGCCCGGAGTTCGGATACCTGATTATATTTACTGTGGCATGTTTTGCCAGGTTGCTCTCTGCCCACTGGATAGGGAGATATGATGATCCGCCGCTTTTTATCACCCCTGACCAGGTCTTTACATTCAGGCAGTTTTTAAAGAGGTCACCCTATTCCAACTTTGCCAAGTTTGTATTCTTTGTCGCCATGATCAACCTTGGTGTCGCATTCTCTGCCCCCTACTTTTCTTTATACATGCTGAGGGACCTGGACTACAGCTACTTGTCATATACCTTTGTGATAGCGGTCGGCAATATATCCCAGTTTCTTACATTCAGGCACTGGGGCAGGATCAGTGACCGGTTCGGAAATAAAAAGATCCTTAATATCTGCGGCTGGGGCATGTCCCTTGTGCCCATCATGTGGCTGGGACCAGCGAACATATTATTCTTTGTTTTCATACAGATATACGGTGGAATAATTTGGTCCGGCTTCAACCTGGCAATTGCCAATTTTCTGTTTGATGCGGTAACGCCGCCCAAAAGGGCAAGGTGTGTGGCCTATCAGGGGCTTCTGAACGGCATCGCAGTCTTCACAGGGTCTTTGATTGGGGGCATTACAGCCAGCCATTTACCCGATTCCATTAATTTAGGATTATTTGTCTGGCAGCCGGTATCCATGCTGCTTATGGTCTTTCTGATATCAGGTGTTATAAGGTTTATAGCGGCCTATATATTCCTTAAAAAATTCAGGGAGGTAAGAGAGGTGGAACCCATAAGCGAGGGTGAGTTGATATTCAGGATCAGCCATATCAAACCTATTGCAGGGGCAACATTCAGCCTGACCACAGGGCTCTTTAACCCGCAGAAAAAGAGGGATGAAAAGGATCAGTAAAACAGGGCAAGCCAGACAGTATCCTCTTCTAATGATGTCCATTCCACCCTGTGGAGGGCATGGGCAGGGATATTGATGTAGTCTCCGGGAAGCATCTCAACTAACCGGCCCTTTTCTTTAAAGAGGATAGCTGCCCTGCCTTTAAGCAGAATAACAAACTCGCTCCTATCCTGATCATACCAGAACCCCGGAGGGGATGCATGCCCCCTTGATATGATCCGTTCAACAGTAACCCCCTTTTCAGAGCTGCCGGCGATTTTTTCTATCAGCTCATCAGGCAGATCAGAGGGGATATTTTTATATATATTGTTCATGAGGTCTATCATCTCCTATGTCAGACTGACAACCCTAACACTATTAAGGATAATTTCCAAATATGATTTTCCTCTTTATCTGATCCAGCAAGTCAAAAAGGTAGTGTCAAACAGATAACAGCCAGCCATTGCCTGTAAAAATTATTATTATTCCATGCAAGGGCTCTTTTTATATTACTTGACAATTCCTGCCCCTTTTTCTAAAAACTCCGAGTAAAATTTAATTTGCATACCATTATTGATATTGCCTAACGTATTGAAATAATAAACCATCTTTCAGTATGCGGCATTTTAATAAATCGGGGCTGAAAAATATTTCGCCAGGGGTATGCCCTGGTTAAATATCTTTTAAGGAAACATAATGAAGCGAAAAACAGAAAGATATATAGCCTTTTGCGCTGGAGCAGTTCTTTTTTGTCTTGGGGTGGTATGTTACGCCGCATTTCCTGTAAAAAGAACAGAGAGACCTGTCCGGATAATGTTTCAGACAAGTGGAGGAAATGTGCTTTTTTCACATGATGTTCATGCGGATAAAGAAAACTACGGGCTTGACTGTGCAGACTGCCATCCTTTTTGGAACAGGGATGAGGCAGAAAGGCCCGGTTCCTGTACAGGATGTCATAAGATTGAAAGCCCGGATGAGATGATGCTCAAGAGGGCAGACGCACTTCATGCCCAGTGCAGGGGTTGTCATGAGGAGGGAGGGCATGGGCCTGTTGAAAAGTGCACGGGTTGTCATGCGCTGTAAGGAGAGGGCTTCCGACAGGTTGTTTTACAGTTGTGCAGGAGGAAGAGATGATTAAAAAACCATTTTTCAGTATGGGCGCACCCCGGCTTAAATATCCGGTTGTAAAAAGGCCTGATCCAGGGTTTGACAGCATCCCATTACCTGAAAAAGTGATTGTCTATATAAAAAGGCCCTTTTCACCTGCTGTGGAAGGGTTGATCAAGGCAGGGGAGAAGGTAAAAACCGGAGGCAGGTTCATTTTTGATGATGGCTCCTGTTTTCTTTCACCGGTAACCGGCACCATAGCCTCTCTTGATGAGCATATTGGTTATATGGATACCAGATATACATCTGTGACTATTACAACAGTGCCCGAGGAAGAGGTTCATGAAGATATAAAGGCACTTTCCGGGGCATTATCGATTGAAAACGTTGCTCTCTTGCTTGCCAATCTGCCAGGCTCTCCTGATTTTAAATCCTTTATTGAGAGAAAAGAGCCCTATGAGGCCATTGTTGTTGAGGGGGTTGACGATGATCTTCTGGTGAGGGTAAACCAGGCGGTTCTTGAAGGGGAGCTGAAGGATGTGCTTGACGGGATTCAAATACTTAAAAGGCTTACCGATGTTGAGCAGGTATATATAACAGCGCTACCCTCTTCTTCATTAAAGATGAAATCCGGTGATATTGATGTTATTGAAGTGAGTGACCACTATCCATCTGCGCTCCCTCAGATGGTTATGAAGAATAAACTAAATAGAGTCGTTCCTGCAGGCAATAAATGCAGTGATTCAGGTATCGGATTTATAAAGGCAGAGGCGGTGGCCTCACTTGCAAGGGTAATAAATAAAGGCGAGGCGCCTGTCTATAAGGTGCTTACTGTTATTGATAAAAAAGGCTCTGCCAGAAATCTTAAGGTAAGGATCGGAACAAGGGTTTGTGATATATTAACTCATCTGGGGGCCGGCACCTCTTCTGGAGACAGGATAATAGCGGGCGGCCCCATGAGGGGGAAAAGCCTCTATTCTGAAGAGATGCCTGTGCTGTGGGATACAGATGCCATCATGGTTCAGCCCGGCAAAGAGATAACGCCCTGTCAGGACACCCCGTGTATAAACTGCGGTGAATGCGTTCGAACTTGTCCTGCAAATATCCCTGTTAATATGCTTATAAGGCTTCTGGAAAACAGGCTTTATGAGAGGGCAGTAAATGAGTATGACCTGCTTTCATGCATAGAATGCGGACTCTGCGCTTATGTCTGTGTGGCGAGGATACCGCTCTTCCAGTATATCATGATGGGTAAAAGCGAATGTTTCAGACTGAAGAGTGCGGAGGGATCCAATGTTTAAGCAGAAGCTGTTTGTAAGCTCCCATGCCCCGTTTTTTCATAATGGCACCAGCATTGGGGGGAGAAGCTTTAACACCATAATTGCAGCCATGCCTGCAATTTTAATGGGGATATATCAATACGGCCTGCCCGCCGTTGCTGTTATTGCCCTCTCAATTTCATCTGCGTTGATCTGGGAACTAATAATGAACCTCGTCATGAAAAGGGATATCAGCATAGGTGACGGAAATGCAGCATTAATAGGCCTTTTATTTGCCATGATGATGCCTGCAACAACCCCCTGGTGGGCGGTTATAACAGGAACCTTTATAGCCATTGTGATAGGCAAACAGATATGGGGAGGAATAGGATGTAATCCGCTGAACCCGGCCCTTGTGGCTATAGCAATTATTACTATCGCATGGAAGGGTATCGTGGATTTTGATCAGGCACTTGTGGATTACAATTTAGGTTTCAATATGGTTTACCCCCTTGGAGAGCTTAAACGTTTCGGGGCATCGCTCGTTACCAATAACGACATAAAAGGGCTCTTTATGGGTATGCAGGCGGGTGGTATCGGCTCTGCCTTTGGCCTTGGCCTTGTTATTGGCGGTGCATACCTGATTCTGCGCGGTATCATAAGGTGGGAGATATCCATCTCCTTCCTTGTTGGCATATACATTTCCGCACTGTTTTTTCACCATGCTGATCCATTAAAATATGCTGACCCGCTGTTTCACCTTGTCACAGGGTATACGCTCCTGGCGGCATTTTTTCTCATCACCGAGGATTCATCATCGCCTGTGAATTTCATTCCCATGATATTGTTTGGTGTCATGGCAGGGGTGATGACAGTGCTGATAAGAAATATTGGAGCCTATGCTGACGGGACTGTATTTGCCATACTGCTTTTAAATGTAGCCAATCCCCTGCTTGACAAGCTAAGGCCGGCGGCGCTTGGAAAGGGGGTATAAATGCGTGATGTAATAAAACTCTTTCTGATAGTGACCGTCTTCAGCGCTGTATCGGGCTGGGCACTTGCAACAGTAAGAAATATCACAGCGGAAAGGATAGAGATTCAGCAGCTCACCTATATAAAGGGCCCTGCCCTTAAAGAGATACTGGCAGGGAGCACAAATGACCCGATTGCTGACAGGTTCAAGGTGGCTGATGGGAAAAGGCAGATGGATGTCTTCACCGGGGTATTTAATGGCAAAACAGATACAGTTGCATTTGAGGTGACCGGTAAGGGCTATGGTGGAAATATCGGTATTATGGTGGCTTTTAATATTGAAAAGGATGAACTCGCAGGGATAGGAGTAACCACCCACAGCGAAACCCCTGGCCTGGGTGCACGCGCAAAAACAGAGCCATCTTTCCGTTCACAGTTCAAGGGGATATCGATTAACAGGCCTGTCAGGGTAAGGGCTGAAGGCGGGGATATAGATGCCCTGAGCGGGGCTACTGTCACATCAAAGGGTGTATGCGCCGGGGTTAACAACTCCATAGAGATATATAAAAGGCTTAAGGCCGAGATATTGAAGAAAATAAAAGGGTAGCTAAGCAGGGAGAAAAGAGAGATGGCAAAGAGTTTTGTTCAGGAGTTTACAAAGGGGTTGTGGACAGAGATCCCGCCATTCAGGCTTGTGTTAGGGCTATGTCCCACCCTGGCCCTTACAAAAAGCCTGGAAAACGGGGTAGGTATGGGCGTTGCCTTTACCTTTGTCCTGATCCTCTCCAATATTCTCATTTCCATGCTCAGAAATGTGATTCCCAAGCAGGTAAGGCTTTCATGCTACATAATAGTCATTGCAACATTTGTTACTATTGTTGAACTGCTTATGCAGGCATATGCATTTCCACTCTATCAAAAACTGGGTATTTTTATACCACTTATTGTTGTTAACTGCATAGTGCTGGGGAGGGCAGAGGCATTTGCTGCAAAGAACGGGGTTATCCCCTCCATAGCCGATGCCCTTGGCATGGGTATCGGTTATACACTCGCCCTTGGCACACTTGCCGCTTTCAGGGAGATTTTCGGTGCGGGGACTTTAACATTCCCGTTCATCAATTATTCAATCCATAATGTGCTGGGTGCATCATATAAGCCATTTGCCTTTCTGATAGAGGCGCCCGGCGCATTTGTATGCCTGGGGCTCATGCTCTGTATAATGAACATGCTTGGCAAGAAGTAAATGAAAAAGGGCTAGGGAGAATAAAATGGGTGAATATTTTTTATTGGCAATAAGCTGCATATTTGTAAATAACATACTCCTTGCGCAATACCTGGGCAACTGCCCGTTTCTGGGCTGTTCAAAAAAGATGGAGACCGCAACAGGCATGGCCACCGCAGTGGTGTTTGTGCTTGTGCTTGCAGGGGCAATCACCTGGGCGCTGAGCCATTATATTCTCAAACCTTTTGACCTGGAATATCTGCAGACATTATCATTTATCCTTGTCATTGCATCCCTGGTCTCCTTTGTTGAGCTCTTTTTAAAAAAATCAATCCCGGCCCTCTACTCGGGTCTGGGTATATTCCTGCCTTTAATCACAACTAACTGTGCAGTGATGGGTGTATGCCTTATAAATATCAAGGAGGAGTATAATTTTCTTCAGACCCTGGTATCATCCTTTACATACCCTGCGGGTTTTGGGCTTGCGCTTATCCTGTATGCTGGCCTGCGTGAACGTATTCTGCTTGCAAGGGTGCCAAAACCTTTACAGGATACGGCCATAGGTCTTGTAGGCGCAGGCATGATGTCACTGGCCTTTATGGCCTTCAAGGGGATGGCATAGCATAACAGCCCGCCATAATATTGCAGAGGTGGTTTTTACTGATTTGGCCTGAGCTGTTAAACAGGGGAATTGGAATCATCACCTGAATATAGTTCATGCCCATTCGAAATGATTCTTGTCATATTAGGGATATATTTTGCCCTGATCTCTTTTCTCCTGTCAATTAACCTGAGGATAATAAATGAGGCAAAAAGAAAAATAGCGGCTGTAATAATGGCGGTTAAGGATGGGTCTGTTTCTAGAAGAGTTGAAAGGTAGTTGCCCAAAAATGCCCCTGCCATGAGCGCCACAACAGGGAAGATATATATCATAAGAGAGAGCGTAATGAATGTGCCCTCAGGCACGCTCACCTCAACAAGGTCTCCTTCCTTTGCATTGAGGCTGTTTTTTACCTCAATCACCATGTTTTTTTCAGGGACACTGCATGAATCCTTTGATGTGCAGTGGCTGCATGCGCTGCTTTTTACCACCTTTATGAGTGCCCTGTCCCTTTTTATTCTTTCTACGAGGCCCTGCTCTGAGATCATGATTATCTTCCTTTGTTACCAGTACTGGCAACATATTCATGTAAAAGAGCATCAAAGTCAAGGCATCTATATGCTCCTTGCTACTTTTTGATATACACCGGGCAAGGGGAACCTTACCCAACATGGTGCATAATCGGCCATATAAATAAAATTTCTTTTGGACACCCATTAAAATTTATTTTACTATTGAATCAACCTGATAGACCTTTAAATGGGGGGGCAGAATGTCAAAACCAATAGATAGTGAATCAACCCGGCGTAATCCTTTTTATCTTATCATGATCCTTTTATCTCTGCTGTTTTGTTTTTCCTCCATGATCTTTTCTGCAGAAAAGGGGGCAGATAATAAAGAGGTTAAGAATAATGTCTTTAATATCTATGATTCTGAACGCGGTAGGGTAAGTGAGGATGGTATTGTTTACAGTCAACATGGAAATGTGCTCGGCTCGGTAGATGAAGAGGGTATTATCTACAACATAAGTAAAATAAAAATTGGCAAGGTGGAGCCTGATGGAAGCGTTCTGAACCAGGCAGGTACAAAGCTCGGGTCTGTAAATGAAAATGGCGAAGTCTTTAATGTAAGCGAAATAAAGAGGGGCTATGTCAAGGGCATAAAGGAGATAAAGCTGATTGGCGCGGCTGCACGCCTTATTTTATTCAAGTAAAACAGCAAAATATTATGGATGCAAATAATTTGAGGCCTGTCGGGGTGTTTGATTCCGGTGTTGGCGGGTTGTCAGTGCTGCGATGCATGCGAGAGGAGTTGCCATATGAAGATTTTTTATATGTGGCGGATTCAGGGTATGCACCGTATGGTGAAAGGCCTGCTGAATATATAGAAAAACGCGCCTTTATGATTACAGATTTTTTGATAGAAGAGGGCTCCAAGGCCATTGTTGTGGCATGCAACACCGCAACCGCAGTGGCAATAGCAAAATTAAGGTCAGCTTTTGATATCCCCATTATAGGCATGGAGCCAGGTGTAAAACCAGCCATAGCCGCTACACAGTGTAAGATAGTGGGTATCATGGCAACGACCGAGACATTGAAGAGCGAAAAATTCAGGCTCCTGGTCAAGAGGTTCTGTAATGACTGCACCATTGTAACCCAGGCATGCCCTGGCCTTGTGGAACAGGTGGAGAGGTTTGACCTTGAGGGTGAAAAAACCTATGAACTGCTTAAGCGATATGTTGGGGAATTGGTTGAAAAAGGCGCAGACATAATCGTGCTGGGTTGCACACACTACCCGTTTCTATCCGGGATAATTCGGAAGATAGCGGGTGATGGGGTAAAGATAATTGATACAGGTGTGGCAGTGGCAAGGGAGGTGCACAGGAGGCTTGAAACAGCAGGCATACTTGCTGACGGTTCAGGAACGGGGATGGAGAGATTCTGGACAAGCGGGGATGTGACTAATGTGCAAAACATTATCAGACAGCTCTGGAAAGGGGACGCCACAGTAAAACCGCTAACTTTAGGGTAATTGGATTAAGATGGTGTTTCAAGATCGAAGCCATAGAAAAGAAGGCCGTCTAATACGGGTTAATGCACATATAATCCATTTCTCTCTGTGCCCTTTGCTTTAGGCTGTTTGTGATTGATTAATAAAATGGAAACAGCTATTATCCAGCGCATTAAAATATAACTAATTGTAATTAGTAAAAATATTATTATTTTCGGCTTATCCTTTTGGATAACATCCAAAATACAGAGATGGCCGGAACTGGTGGATTCAAAGGTAAAAACGAATGATAAAAGCCATGCAACCACTCGCTGAGGTGTTTGGACATCTCCCTAATGATCAGTCATATAAAGCGAATCGATACCGGTCAGGCAGATTATGCCCGTTCAACAACAAGGTTCCCAATTGCACCAAAGATAAAGCTAAAAATCCACTTGGTGTATGCAGCATATTTCACGATGGCGCACCGACGATTACCTGTCCTATCCGTTTTAGGGAGGATTGGATCATTACCGATGATGCAGCATCTTTTTTCTTTGGTAATGGCACGGCATGGAGTTCACTCACGGAGGTTCGTCTAAGCGATGTTAATGGTAAGTCTGCTGGGAACATTGATGTTGTGCTTGTTGCATATGATGACAATGGTAAAATATTCGACTTCGGTGCTCTCGAAATTCAAGCAGTATATATATCTGGCAATGTCCGTGACCCTTTTGAATACTATATGAAAAATCCAAAGATGCATGCTCAAATGGACTGGTTAAATCAGCCCAATTACCCACGGCCCGATTATCTATCTTCTTCTCGAAAACGTTTAGCCCCTCAACTTCTATATAAAGGCGGTATTCTTCATTCTTGGCATAAAAAAACATCTGTTGTGTTAAATAAGAGTTTCTTCGAAACGCTTCCATCTTTAAAAACAGTCCGAAAGTCGAAAGCTGATATCTCCTGGCTTATATATGATCTCCAGTTAATTTCAATAGAAGGACAGGAAAGATTCAAGCTGGTAAAAATAGACGAGGTTTTTACGGAATTTGAGCCTGCGCTTATATCTATAACGACCTCTTCACCAGGAAAAATAGAAGATTTTATAAGGTTGCTTCAAGAAAAACTTGATGAGCAAATGGAATCACCACCAAACAACAGACTAATAGAAAAGCCATTTTGATATGAAAGCATTAAGGCAACAATCACTTTTTCCTGAATTGTGTGATACTGAATCCTCTAAGCCGGTTAACATTGCATCAGTACCACAAAGAAGCCCATTCAGATACCCTGGCGGCAAAACATGGTTTGTTCCTACCTTCCGAGCTTGGATGAAAAACCAATATCCTAAACCAGATATTTTGATTGAACCATTTGCTGGTGGAGGCATTATAAGCATAACAGCCTTGTTTGAGGAGTTAGTATCGAATGTCATCATGGTTGAATTGGATGAAGATATTGCTGCGGTGTGGCAATCTGTTGTCGATGGGCATGCGGCGTGGCTTGCGGAAAGAATCATTAATTTTGACCTTACAAAGGAAACAGTCATACAGGAATTATCAAATAAAAATGTTACCGTTAAAGAGAAAGCATTTCAAACAATTCTGAAAAATCGAACATTTCATGGGGGTATATTGGCTGATGGATCAGGCTTATTAAAATATGGGGAGAATGGAAAAGGGATCTTGTCCCGTTGGTACCCTGCCACGATTGCTAAACGACTTAAAAATCTAAATTTTATTGCTGATAAGATTGATTTTCGTCAGGAGGATGGACTCGATGTCATTCAGGAGTATTCACAACGCGGCGATGTTATATTTTTCATTGATCCACCATATACCGCTGGTGGGAAAAAGGCAGGTAAACGTCTTTACCGCCATTACAACATAGATCATGAGCGATTATTCACTTTGTGTCAATCCATAAAGGGTGATTTCTTGATGACTTACGATAATGCGGAAGAGGTTAAGTCAATGGCAAGAGAACATGGTTTTCAATTTCGCCTTATCTCTATGAAAAACACTCACCATGCTATAATGGATGAACTTGTTATTGGTAGAAATCTTTCATGGATGGATTAGCCGTTTATATTATAAGGAGATATTATGAAAAAAATACTGTTGAGTTTAATTTTATTGGCCTCTTCAGGCTATTTGTACGCTGATGGGGGGGAGTTACGTCCTGCAACAAAGGCTGAAAAGGTTTTTACCAGGACAGTACTTGAGACCATTTCAGGCGCTGTGCCTGAATCATTTGCAGGTTTTACCAGGAAAGATGCAACCGAGCCCTATGAACCAGAAGATATGGGTGTTGATGCAGAAAAATGGCCGCTAAATGTCGGCTTTTACGGGAATTGGGTAAATGATGAGCTGGAGGTTGAGGCAAATCAAAAGATGCAGCTGATTGCTGACAATACCGGTGATATCAACTCATCTCCTAAGATGCAGGCATTGATGGAAAAGAAGGAGCAGATTGAAAAAAAAATCGAACAGGCTGCAAAAAATAATGACCTGGATGCCATAGGCAGGCTATCGCAGGAGCTTGAGGCTGTGGCAAGGGAGATAGATAAGGGGTATGCGCCTGCAGTGAATTCCATACCATCTGAAGATTTCTATAAAATTAATGCCAACATTCGCGTAAATGCCCTGACTGATGAATATAGTCAAAGCCTTGTAAAAGAGATAGCGCCTGTTAAGGGTTACAAGGCATTGTATTATCATGACACTGAAGAGGGCGAAAATAAAAGGGCAGACAGGGTCATTATCTTTATGGGCGACTGGAGCAGTACAACCGATAATGGTGTCTACATGTTCAAGCTCAATAAAAAGGAGCTGCCCCACACTGCTGTTCAGAGTTATGTTATCAGTGTTGAAGGGAAGAAAGAGTATACCCAAAAGTTTATAGATAACATTAAGTGGGAGAAGCTGAAAAGTATCCTTAAATAAAAATGCACTGACAGGGCTCACCACAGAGGGCAAGGAGGTTTGCTTTTATTCACCATCCAGATAAGCGCTGATTTTCATCGATGATTCTATCATCTCTATTTTTTCTGGAGGTATGACTTATATTGTTCATACTGTTCAGGGGAGAGGATGCCGCGAGCAGCTTCCAGGTATTTTTGATTAGTAAGCCTTGTCATTTTCAGCGATCTTTGACTAATCTCTTTTTGACTATCAGAGGTTGATGTAATGTCATCTGGATTTTCACTGTATATACCCTGTCTCCCTTTATACATGGAATCGATAAGCGCATCCTCCTGCTCCTCCGATAGCCTATTGCCAGGAGGCAGTGTTTTTGCAAATTGCTCCCGGTTACTGCGTTCAGCCAACCTCATGCTGTAGGCCTCGTATATATCCTGATACCCATCAATGTCAGGGTTATTGAAGGTTTTATCTTTGAATGATTTGCTGTTTACAGGGCGAAATTAAAAAAGTGGCAGACTTATAACAATGGTCATCTATGTATATTTCAAAAAGACGCAGAGCGTTCAAACAAACTTTCACATAGTGACAGTGTGAAAGACAGATAAAGGTATCCTTAATAAAATATGCTGACTATTTCGGAGTTAAAACCGGAAAAGTCTTGACTATTTCGGAATGCATGCCATAATGGCCAATCATGGAAAGGTACCTTAAAAGTTTCATTCAGGAAGACCTGAACAAAAAGATTATCCTTATAACCGGGCCTCGTCAGTCAGGAAAAACAACTCTATCAAGGATGCTTAAGGATGAGTATGATTATTTCAATTATGATAATGCTGATGACCGGGTCAGTTTATATGAAAAATCCTGGGATCGTTCAAAACCTCTGGTGATTTTTGATGAACTTCATAAGCTGAAAAACTGGAAGTCATGGCTGAAAGGAATTTACGACACAGAGGGTATTCCACCATCAATTGTTGTTACAGGTAGCGCCAAACTTGATACCTATAAAAAGGTCGGCGACTCTTTGGCCGGGAGATTTTTTCAGTTCAGGATGCACCCTCTTGACCTGAAGGAAATAAAATCATTTCTTAACCCGGAGGATATTGAATCAGAGTTGGACAGGCTAATGATGTTTGGGGGCTTTCCCGAACCATTACTTAATGGTACTGAACGGTTTTATAACCGTTGGAAAAAATCACATCTTGATATAATACTAAAGCAGGATCTTCTTGATCTTGAAAATGTCCAGCAGATAACCCAGATCGAAACCCTTATCCAGTTATTAAGGCATCGTGCTGGCAGCCCGGTCTCATACAGTTCACTTGCTCAGGATTTGCAGTGCTCAGATAAAACAATAAAAAGATGGCTTACAATACTTGAAAATATGTATGTGATTTTCTGTGTTCCACCTTTTCATAAGAACATAGCCAGGGCAATACAGAAGGCGCCAAAATATTATTTTTATGATACTGGCCAGGTTATCGGAGACCCTGGTATAAAACTCGAAAATACCGTTGCATGCGCTCTTCAAAAGGAGATACATTTCAGGGAAGACTGTTTCGGTGAAGAAAGAAAATTATTCTACATTAAAGATAAAGAGGGTAAAGAAATTGATTTTTGTATAGCATCTGACAATATCCCTTCATTATTTCTGGAAGTAAAATGGAACGATGATAACCTCAGCCCTAATTTTCAAAAATTTATAAAAATGTTTCCTGGCATAAAAATGGTGCAGATCTCAAAGTTGCTGAAAAGAGAAAAGACATATGAAAACGGTGCTGAACTCAGGCATGCACCAAGCTGGTTAAGTGAATTTACCCTCCCTTAAAAGGATGATGTTTCAGGAATAGTGTCTTACTATCGCATCTGTGAGCGCCTCTATGGTGTAATCATATGGCTCTACAGTTACCTTTAAACCAAGTTTTCTGGCTGTTTCAGATGTGACCGGGCCTATGGACGCTATATCCACAGCCTTAAGCCATTCTTTTACCTTTTCCGCATTTTTTCCAAACATGCCCATAAAATTAGTTACAGTGGAGGAGCTTGTAAAGGTGATCATGCTGATATCACGCGCCTCAAGCATCTTTAAAATAGCTTCCGCCCTGTTTTCAGGCATGATGGTTACATAAGATTCAACAACATCTACCTTTGCGCCCATTTTCCTTAATTCATCAGGTAATATTTCCCTTGCCTCCCTTGCCCTTGGAATCAGCGCCTTCAGGTTTTCCCTCTTTAATTTTTTGAACTCTTCCACTACTGCCTCTGCCCTGTATTCAGGGGGAACAATGTCAGGCATGATGCCATACCTCTTCACTTCACCTGCGGTTTTCGGCCCGATAGCGCATACCTTGATCTCTCCCAATGCCCTTGCATCCTTCCCGTTTTCAAAGAGTCTCTTAAAGAAATATATAACGCCATTCACACTGGTAAAGATGAGCCAGTTATAATCCCTGATCCTTTCAATGGCGTTATCAAGGGGAGCCCAGTCATCAGGCGGAACTATCTCGATTGTCGGGAACTCTATGCAGTTCGCACCAAGCTCCCTTAAACCCGCCATAAAACTGCTTGCCTGCTCCCTTGCCCTTGTTACAACTATACTTTTACCGAAAAGGGGTTTTGTCTCAAACCAGTTAAGCTCCTCTCTTAACTCCACAACATCACCAACAACTATGATCCCTGGCGGCTTGATATTCGCCTTCCGGGATATTTCATATATTGTTTCAAGCGTGCCAGTGATTGTCTTCTGCTCAGGGTGGGTGCCCCTGTATATTACTGCGGCCGGTGTGCGGGGTGCCCTGCCATTTTTCATCAGTTCAAGGCAGATATTCCTAAGGTTTCCTATGCCCATAAGGAAAACCAGTGTGCCAATCCCTGTGGCAAGTTTATCCCAGGCAATATTTGACTGATCCTTTGATGGGTCTTCATGACCTGTAATGAATGCAACCGTGGCCGTGCGATCCCTGTGTGTTAATGGTATGCCTGCATAGGCCGGAACTGCTATGGCAGAGGTAATGCCAGGGACAATCTCAAATGAAACACCTGCCTTTAAAAGCTCCTGCGCCTCTTCACCTCCTCTTCCGAATATAAACGGGTCACCTCCCTTGAGCCTAACAACAGTTAATCCTTCAAGCGCCTTTTCACATATTATGCTGTTTATTTCATCCTGTCCCTTTGTATGGTCACCTGCCTTTTTACCAACATAGATATGTTCTGCATGAGATGGCGCATATTCAAGGAATTGCTCGTTCGCGAGGTAGTCGTACACAAGCACATCGGCCTTTTCTATGCATTCCTTTGCCTTTAAAGTGAGAAGACCTGGGTCGCCAGGCCCTGCGCCCACCAGATAGACCATCCCCTTTTTTCTTTTTTCTGCCATATTATTTTCCTGTCTCTTTGGTTATCTTCCGTAAACCCCAGCCAGTATCTTGTCCGCACCCATGTCAAGAAGCTGTTCTGCAAGGGTTTTGCCGGTTTGTTCCGGATTTTCAATGCCCCCTTTGAGAGAAGCTCTTATAACCATGCCCCCGGTAAGGTCTGATACCATGCCGTTGATAACGATCTTCTCTTTATCAATGAAGGCGTATGCGCCAATGGGCACCTGGCACCCGCCCTCAAGCCTGTGCAAAAATGCCCTTTCTGCCCTAACTGCAATGGCTGTTTCATTATGGTTAAGAAATTCAAGAAGCCTGCTGCACTCTATATCATTTCCCCTAACTTCAATGCCAAGGGCACCCTGGCCTACTGCCGGGATATATTCCGGCGGTGAAAGCAACTCTGTGATTTTTGACGATAGCCCCAGCCTGTTCAGACCTGCTGCCGCAAGGATTATCGCATCAAATTCCCCTGCTTCAAGCCTTTTAATGCGGGTATCCACATTGCCCCTTATGGCTACAATCTCAAGATCAGGTCTTTTATTGAGAAGCTGTGATGACCTCCTTAAACTGCCTGTCCCCACCCTTGCTCCTTGAGGGAGGTCAGTGAACCTTCTGTATTTTATTGAGAGGAAGGCGTCTGCCGGATTTTCCCTCTCAGGATAAATGGGTATATTAAGACCCGGGGGCAGTATAGCGGGCACATCCTTTATGCTGTGAACAGCAATATCCACTTTTTTATCCAGGAGTGCCTCCTCTATCTCTTTTACAAAAAGGCCTTTGCCGCCGATCTTGCTCAATGGAGAATCGGTGATCTTATCACCCTTTGTCTTGATTATTACAAGCTCAACATGGATATCAGGGTGTTGCGTAAGGATCATCTCCCTGATCATATTGCTCTGGGTGAGAGCGAGTTTGCTCCCCCTTGTGCCTATTTTTATAACTGGCTTTTTATTCATGCTTCCCCAACAAAAATTCCGCATACTCAAGGTCATGGGGCGTGGTTATCTTGATATTATCCTCTGAACCATGCACCACCTTTACCGGTATGCCCAGTCTCTCCATGAGCATTGCATCATCAGTGACCTCATCCCACTCTTCGGCATTGGCCTTTATATGGGCATTACAGATATCTTCAAACCTGAATACCTGGGGTGTCTGCACCTGCCACATGAGCTTTCTTTCATATGTCTTATTCACATAGCCATCTTTATTGACCATCTTAATTGTATCCTTTGCAGGGATCGCAACAATAGCCGCCCTTTCATCACTGATGGCCTTAATTGAGTTTACGATGATATCCTGTGAGACAAGTGGCCTAACCCCATCATGTATTAAAACCGCATCGCATTTTCTCTCTATTGCCATTAATCCTGCCCTTACAGAGTCCTGGCGCCTTTTGCCACCGGCTGTTACCCTGATCACCTTATTAAAATTATATTTCTGAACAATCTCTTTTTTACAGAAATCAATATCATTGCCAGGCACAACAAGTATAATGCCATCAATGAGAGGGCAGCTATTAAATTTTTCAAGGGTTATAGCGAGAAGGGGCTTCCCCTCAAGCGCAAGGAACTGCTTGGGCACCTTTGCATTCATCCGTACACCCATCCCTGCGGCTGGTATTATGGCAATAGTGATCATACTTCCTCAATTCTAAAATAAAAGAAGCAGGCACAGGGCCAAGCCTTCCTGATAACCTGCTTCTGTGATTTACCTCTTTTTCAGGCCGGGCGCTTTATAGAATTATCACGCCCTTCTTGTCTTCTTTTTAAGCCTGTTTATCCTGCGCCTCAGGATATCCACCTTTTTATTATTCTTTTCCTCTCTTGCTGCCACCTTTAACGCCCTGAGGTCCACCAGTTTGTGTTTTAATGACTTTGCGGTTACTGACCCCTTATGGCCGTGCGCCTCATCCTCTATGCCCCTGTGTTTTTTGATAAGGGCAAGCAGTTCCTCCTTTTTCATGGCAGTTACTCCTGTTACCCCAGGGATCGTGGCTGCGATCTCCTTGAGTTCAGGGGCTGTCATCTTGTCAAGGGGTTTTTCCGCTGTTTCATGATGTGCTCCTTCATTTTTTATCTCTTCTGCCATTTCTCAATACTCCTTTTTATTTATTTTCAGGCGCTAATGCCCTGTTAAATATAAATCACAGGAATAATCAGATACTGCACATTATAATATTACAGTTGCTATTTCAATATGCTAAATCTTGATACCTGAATTTTACGCCAGAAATTATTTACGTAGAAACGGGTTTAAAACCCGTCTAGAAAATCGGCGCAAAATGCAGTTACAAATCAGCCATTTTTCTTTTTCTCGATCCCAATCAGGGACATAACCTTTTGAATATCCTGCCACACCTCCCCTTTTAGCTTTTTTTCACTTCCGGGATTATGGAGGATATAGGCTGGATGATATGTTGGCATAAGCGGGATGTTGCCATATGTCTGCCACCTGCCCCTTTCCATGGTTATCTTGAAATCACGCTTTAAAAGCTCCCTTGCGGCTATCCTGCCAAGTGTGCATATAACCTTTGGCCGTATGATCTCTATCTGTTTTTTAAGAAAGGGGATGCATGCCTCTATCTCATCCTTTTCAGGGTCCCTGTTTTCAGGCGGTCGGCATTTTACAACATTGGCTATGTAGACCTGATCCCTTTTTATTCCGATGCCGTTTTCTATAATCCTTGTAAGAAGCTGCCCTGCCTCGCCAACAAAGGGTCTGCCCTCTCTGTCTTCATCCACGCCCGGGCCTTCGCCTATAAACATGATTGAGGCATCTTCTGCCCCTTCGCCGAATACTATTGTTTTTCTTCCATTACAGAGTTTGCACAGTCTGCAATCGTGGATTGATGTTTTCAGGTTGTTCAATGTTTCAGTGATTGGTGTAGAAGAGGCCAGAGGCTGTGTTTTGTCGGTTATTACCGGCGCCTTAATCATGGGTAGTTCCAGACCAGAATCTATTTCAGCCTGTAAGAGGCTCTTTGTCTGTTTAATAATCAGGCCCAGTTCAGCAGTGTAACTCATTATCTTTTCCCCTGATCATCCTGACCCTGTCAAGAAGCGCATCCGCCACCTCATCCTTTGTTAAAAGGGGCAGTTCGTGAGCTGAGCCATCCCTCAAAATAAATGTAACCCTGTTTGTATCCACATCAAAGCCCGCATCCTTTGCTGTTACATCATTAACAACAATCATGTCCAGATTTTTTCTGATTAGCTTTTCCCTTGCATTTGTGAGCATATTTTCAGTTTCAGCCGCAAACCCTACAAGTATCTGACCGGGCTTTGATCTTGACTTTCCGAGTTCAAAAAGGATATCAGGGTTTCTAACGAGGTTTATGGAAATATCCTTCTCACTCTTCTTGATTTTCTGATCCGCGCTTAAGGCGGGGCGATAATCAGCAACAGCAGCGGCCTTTATGATTACGTCCATCTCTGCTCGATGTGCAAAGAGAGCCTCTTTCATCTCCTCTGCTGTATTTATCTTTATAAGACTTACACCAAGCGGAGGCTTTATATTGGTGGGGCCGCTTATCAGCGTTACCTCTGCTCCTCTCATGGCAGCCTTATGCGCTATGGAATAACCCATCTTGCCGGAAGACCTGTTTGTTATGTATCTGACAGGATCAATTGGTTCAATGGTTGGCCCTGCTGTAACCAATATTTTAAGCCCTTTTAAGTCCTTATTTTTAAGCAAATGAAATGCCTGTTCTGCAATATCTACAGGGTCAGGAAGCCTGCCAGGGCCTTCAGTATTGCATGCCAGCTCCCCTTCGCCCGGTTGCATTATCACAAATCCCCTGCTGATCAGCTTTTTAATATTCTCCTGCGTAATAGGGTTTAAATACATCTTGCTGTTCATGGCAGGGCAGATAAGCATGGGGGCAGTCGTTGCCACCACCATTGAGCTTAAAAAATCGTCTGCAATACCATGAGCTGCCTTGGCAATAAAGTTGGCAGTGGCAGGGGCAATGATTACTATATCTGACTCCTGGCCCCATGATATATGAGCAAGAGGATCAGTATTCCCTTCAAACATCTCTGTGATAACCCTGTTTTTTGAAAGGGTTTCAAGTGTAAGAGGCGCAATAAACCTTGTTGCATGTGCTGTCATTGCAACCCTTACATCATGCCCTGCCTTTATAAATATCCGTACGAGTTCGGGTATTTTATAGGCGGCAATACCGCCGGTTATGCCTATTATGATTTTCCGCTTTTCCATATTTTTGTTTAGTATCCTCCGAATTCAGAGAATTCCGCATCATCTATCTTTGCTGTCCATACATCCGATATGTTTAAGAGCTTTTTGATCTTTTCGCCTTCAATATCTGTTTCTGAGCGGGTTTTATAAAACCCGGCCCTTACCCTGTAATAGGCCTTGTCACGAACTATTGCGTTTGCGATATATACATAATAGCCGGCCTCTATGAGTTTCACAGCATGTGGCCCGACCTCTTCCAGACTCGGGGAGGAGAGGGCATTGACCGTATAATTTGCCCTTGGCAGGCCATCAAGGTTTTTCTTTTTTTCTTCAGGGGATGTTATTTTTAACCTGATACCGGCAGCAAGCGGTATTGCATAGAGATTTCCCTTCCCCCTTATTGAGGAGAGGGCCTCAATATTATTCCTGTAAAGGAATGTCCATTTTAATGGATTATTATTGATATTGGCCTTCCCTGATATCTCTGAAAGGGTCTCTCCCCCTTTAGTCACATATTCCATTGTTTCCACGGCAGGAAGGTTATCAGCTTTAACAGCCTCAGGCTCCTGATTGATATTCTGACCAATATCCTTGTCAGCAATGCCGACTATCTCATTTTGGATATCTTCATTACTTCTTTCCTCTTTTGCCGGTTTTGTTATTTTCATCCTTACAATATTTTTGACCGGGGGATTTTCCGGTTTATCCTGTGAACACCCTGAAAAAAATAACAGCGTTACCAGGATTAAAAACATGGTATATGCGAATTTCATTTTAGACATTGCCATAGTTATACAAACCAAAAATGAAGATTATGTAATGAATGATCCGATCCAGCAGAAAACCCAAATTAATCTGCGGTATTAAAGCCTAAAATCCCTATATTTACAATAAAAATTTCTAAGCAGCCCTTATTGTTGACATGGGGGCACCTGTTACCTATACTCCATCCTCATTAATTTTTGAGGTGATTATATGAAGATATTGATCGTAGGTAGCGGCGGACGGGAACATGCCCTTGCATGGAAGGTTAAAAAATCCAAAGGTGTTGAAAAGGTCTATGTGGCCCCGGGTAATGCGGGCACAGCACTTGAACCGGGGATTACTAATATTGATATAAAGGTGGATGCCATAGATGACCTTGTTGAGTTTTCCCGAAAAGAGGACATTGATCTCACTATAATCGGCCCTGAGGCGCCCCTTGTGGATGGTATTGTCGATGCCTTTAATAAGGCTAACCTGAAATGTTTTGGACCTGTAAAGGCGGCGGCCCGGCTTGAAGGGTCAAAGGTCTTTACAAAGGATTTTCTTAAGAGGCACGGGATACCGACTGCAGAATACCGGGTATTTACAGAATTTGCGCCTGCAAAGGCATATATCCTTTCACATAAACTCCCTGTGGTTATCAAGGCAGATGGCCTTGCGGCAGGCAAGGGGGTAATTATTGCGAAGAGCCATGATGAGGCAATAGATGCAGCAAAGGAGATGCTGTCAGGCGCATCATTCGGCGAGGCAGGCAAAAGGGTTATTGTTGAGGAATGTATCAGGGGTGAAGAGGTAAGTTTTATTGTAATTGCAGATGGTAAAAATACTATCTCTCTTGCTACCTCACAGGATCACAAGGCGGTTTATGATGGTGACCAGGGCCCCAATACGGGCGGTATGGGCGCCTATTCACCTGCCCCTGTTCTTACTGATGAGCTATATAAAAGGGTTATGAGGGAGGTTATTGCGCCAACTGTAAAGGGTATGGCAGATGAGGGCGCCCCCTACACAGGGTTTTTGTATGCCGGGCTAATGATCCTTGAAGACGGCACCCCGAGTGTTCTGGAGTATAACTGCCGGCTAGGCGACCCTGAAACCCAGCCAATACTCTTAAGGTTAAAGTCGGATCTTGTAACTCTGTGCATGACAGCTTTAGATGGCAGGCTGGATAAGGTTACAACTGAATGGGATACCAGGGCTGCCCTTGGTGTTGTAATGTCAGCAGGCGGGTATCCTGAAAAGTATAACAAAGGTGATGTAATCACAGGGCTTCCTGAAAAGGAAGAGGATGATATCAAGGTATTCCATGCAGGCACTGCCATGAAGGATGGTAAGGTTGTTACCTCAGGAGGAAGGGTGCTTTGCGTGACAGCCCTTGGCAGCACTGTAAAAGATGCCCAGAAAAAGGCATATAATGTTGTTAAGAAGATAAATTGGGCAAATGTATATTATAGGACTGATATCGGTTACAGGGCGGTTCGCAGGGAAGAAAATAGGAAATAGAAAAGAGTGCATAGCGCAAAGAGCAGAGGGTAGAAAGAAGACAGAGGTCTGAAGTCAGTAGTCAGAATAAAAACTTAACCGCAAAGGCGCTAAGGACGCAAAGATTTATATTTCTAAATCAAAAAAACTTTGCGCTCTTTGCGTCTTTGTGGTTCAAATATTGCCTTGTACCTTACGCCCTGCGCCCTGCGCCTTTTCTACCGGTTGATTAAAATACCCCAGCCTTATTTCCGGGAAGGCCTTTTTCAATTCCTCTGACATCCTTTTCATCCCCTTTGCAGGTGAATCTGTGAGTGGCATGCTTTTAAGGTAAAAATCAGGGTCAATATTCAGGTTTTTGAAATGGATAAAATTTACACCTGTATTTTTTATCAATTCACCTAATGCACTGATCTCATCCTCCTGATCGGACACGCCGGGGAAAATAAGATAGTTGACCATGGTGTAAAGCCCCATATCCCTTGCCATTTTTATGGAGGCAATAACATCCTCAAAGCTGTAACCCCTGGGTCTGTAATAGGCATTATAAAAGGGCCTTCTGGGGCTGTTAAGGCTTATCCTGATTGAATCGAGCCCAGCCTCTGCTATCTCTTTAACCCGCTCTGTCCAGCTGCCGTTTGTATTCAGGTTAATAGTGCCTTTTTTCGTCTGCCTTCTTATCTCTTTAATGCTGTCCCTTATAAGCCTGTATTCGGTGAGGGGTTCTCCTTCGCAGCCCTGACCAAAACTCACTATGGCATCCTCTGCCTTTTCAAGGTGATTTACAGCAATGGTTACTATCTCTTCTACCTTGGGTGTAAATGCGATCCTGAAGTGGGATGACCTTGTGATATCATCCTCCTGCAGGCTCAGGCAGCCCAGGCAGCTTGCATTACAGCTGCGGCTTACAGGGAGTGGCGCCTCCCATCTTCCCAGAAAGAGGTTTTTTGCGGCAAAGCAGTGATTATTGGCTGCACAGTCTGCAAGGTGGTCTGTTAGTGGGGTGTCTGTGCATTTCTTCTGGTACTGCTCTATTGCCCCTAATAGAAGCCTGTCATCATAATTATAGGGGTCCCACTTATGGTTATATTCTATCCTGAATCCTGTTACCTGATAATCTTCATTCTTGAATCCAACAGCCGTATATCCCCACATGGGGAGTATATAATCCTTTGTACTGTAATCAACAGCAGGGAGGTGGCTTCTTACAAAACCTGGTTCAAGAAATGCTGCAACAGCAAGGCATTTGTGGGTTTTTCTGCCCACCTTTATCTCTTTACACACCTCGGGCCTGCCTGTCTCAGGGTCGATCCCTATGGGGGCGCAATTCGGGAAATAAAAAAGCTTGCTGAATGATGGCATCCTTATCAGGTCTCTTTTTGATATGGCGGAAATGGTGTTTCCTGAAAACCCGGCCATCCGAAGATAAGGGTGGTCATATATATTCCCGCATTCATCAGCATAAAGCATATATGGCAGTTCTTTATATCTCATGGCCTGTTCTTTTACCTTTGGAGGTTTGACAAGTCAATGGGTGAAAAAATCCAGAGGACAGAGGTCAGAAATCAGCTTTCAGAAGCAGCACAACTAACCCTGCATCCAGACTTATGACATCTGACTTCTGTCTACTGTCTTCTGTATTCTGTCTTCTGTATTCTGTCTTCTCTTTTCTTATTATTAGTGTTATATGATCAAAAAAATTACCGGAATAAAGATATGTCTCCAGGCCGTTTAATGAACCATACACCAGGAATAAAGCCCTTCCGTCTGGCTAAATACTTTGCCATTACGAGTTTTATTGTCTTTTTATTAAGCAGTATTCCCTTTGCCGCATTTATCTCCAAGAAGGCAAATGATGACCTGATACTTAATTATCAGAATTATGCACAGGAGGTGAGTGAAAATATCAACCACCAGCTTTTGATTAATTTTTATATCCCTGTATGGAATGAATACAGGGTAATCCGGCTCAGCATCAAGCCCCAGATGGAACTCCTGGACAAGGTAGTAAGGAAGGCAACCGAAAATCTAAATGTCGATATTGTAACCATATACTCCCCTGAAGAGGGGATTATAGTATACAGCACAGACCCTTCTCTCATTCGAAAGAAAACTGAAAAAACAGAGGGGTATCTTAAGGCACTGAAAGGAGAGATGTCCGTTCAACTGATTTCAGATGGAAACAATCTTTGGGGATTAGGTACAGGGATATTAGGGGGACAGAAAAAGGTCAAAACATATATTCCTCTTACCGGTGAAGAGATGATCCTGGGGATTGTCGAGCTGGTGCTTGATATGAGCCAGCAGTATAACTCAATAATAAAGAGGCAGTATACCACCTTCGGTGTGTTTGCCATTATAATGATGGTCATTTTTATCTCTATGCTTCTGATTGTTAGAAAGGCGGAAAAGATAATAGAGAGCAGGGCTGTTGAGCAGCAAAAACTGGTGGAACAGTTGAACCTTGCAGAACGGCTTGCAGCGCTGGGCGAGATGGTGGCAGGTGTCTCACATGAGATAAAAAATCCCCTTGGTATAATTCAGAGCACCTCTGAACTACTTAACAATATGCCTGATGCCACTGAAACCCATAAAAGGCTGTCAGGGGTTATAACTGAAGAGGCCATAAGACTGAACCGTATAGTCACAGAATTTTTGGATTTTGCACGGCCCCATGCGCTAAATTTAAAGGAGTTTGACCTTAAAGAGGTAATCAATAAAAATCTGAAATTTTTCAGACCGGAGCTGGAAAAAAAGGGTATCTCTGTTGAGACCAACCTGGATAACAGGAGATATATGATCGAGGCAGATCAGGATCTATTGCACAGGGTCTTCATGAACCTTATTATTAATTCCATACAGGCTATACCCGGCGCAGGCAGGATTTATATAAATATAACAGAAGAAAAGGGCAGCTATAATCTGGAGATCAAGGATACGGGTAGCGGTATAGGTGAAGAAAACCTGAAAAAGATATTTAACCCCTTTTTTACTACCAAGCAGAAGGGAAGCGGGCTAGGGTTGCCAATTGTGCGGAAGATAATTGAGGGTCATGGCGGGCAAATAGATATAGAAAGCAAAGAAGGTAATGGAACAAGTGTAATGATACGGCTGTCAAGGAGGATCAGGTAACAGCTGTAGGATGAGGTTATAATGGATACGATTCTTGTTGTTGATGATGAAAAAAACTATTTGATAGTCCTTGAGGCGCTTCTCGCGCCTGAAGGGTATGAGATAATAACTGCTGATAACCCTGAAAAGGCCCTTCAGTTGATAAGGGAAACAGACCTTGATCTTGTTATTACAGATATGAAGATGCCCGGTATCAGCGGTATGGATATCCTTGAGGAGGCAAAAAGGATAAATGCTGACATTCCCATAATAATTATGACCGCATTTGGCACAATCGAGATGGCTGTAGAGGCCATGAAGAAACATGCCTATGACTATATAGAAAAACCATTCAAAAATGAGGCATTAAAACTTACTGTAAAAAAGGCCCTGGATAACTACAGGCTTATCAAGGAAAACAGGCTTTTAAGCGAGGCCCTTTCAGACAGGTACAGGTTCGGAAATATTATTGGCAAGAGCCGGCCCATGCAGGAGATATATGACCTTATAAAAAAGGTCTCCCAGACAAAGACATCTGTGCTCATTACAGGGGAATCGGGCACAGGAAAGGAGCTTATAGCCAATGCCATCCATTACAACAGCCCCAGAAGGGAGAGGCCATTTATCTCTGTAAACTGCGGGGCGCTCACAGAAACACTGCTGGAATCAGAGCTGTTCGGACATGAAAAGGGGGCATTTACAGGGGCAGTCTCCATGAAAAAGGGCAGGTTTGAACTGGCTGACGGGGGTACCCTCTTTCTGGATGAGATAAGTGAGACCTCGCCAGCCCTTCAGGTGAAACTGCTTCGTGTATTACAGGAGATGGAGTTTGAAAGGGTGGGAGGGACAAAGACGATTGATGTGGATGTAAGGATACTCTCAGCCTCCAACAGGAATCTAAAGGAAGATGTATCAAAGGGGCGTTTCCGTGAAGATCTCTTTTACAGGCTGAATGTAATCCATATAGAGGTGCCTTCACTAAGGGAGAGGAGTGAGGATATCAGGCTCCTTGCCAACCATTTTATAGACAAGTATTATGCTGAAAAAAATGGCATAAAGCCGGAACTGAGCCCTGAGGTATGGAAGATACTCTTTAATCATAGCTGGCCCGGCAACATAAGGGAGCTTGAAAATGTAATAGAGCGCGCAGTTGTTCTGAACAGCGGTGAAGTCATTACCACTGAGAGCCTGCCCGCCTATCTCCTGAAGGGAGAGGATGAGATCAGCATAGAAAAATTTATACCTGCTGGCGCGCCCCTGCAGAAGACCCTTGAACAGATAGAGGAGCAGCTTATACGGCGCGCGCTGAAAAGCTGTAATAATGTCCAGTCACATGCAGCAGATATGATAGGGATAACAAAAAGCCTGTTCCAGCACAAGATGAAAAAGTACAATATCTCTGTTTAGTCGTTCAATATTTTTTACCGGCAAAAATACAATTAAAATAAATGGTTAATAGTTTATTGAGTGGTGAGGACAAGAACCGGGTACAAAATATTGTACCTGATAAATTGTAATATTTTTTAAATTAAAACTATTCCAGAGAAAATTATAGTTAAAACAAAGAGATAAACTTAAAATGCAGATCAGCTGATTAATGGCAGGAATATTGCATTACTAATTGTTAAACAAAAAGCTTTTTCTAGCTTTTTCCTCCTAGAAGAGAGCCAGCCTATTCCCCGGGCTGGCTCTCTTTGTTTTATGCATACCTAATATCCAAGTTTTTTTAGTGCCTTTGTATCTTTTGTCCAGTTTTTATCGACCGTTGCCTGAAGCTCAAGAAATATATGTATCCCGAAGAGCCTTTCCAGCTCTTTTCTTGCCGCCTCCCCGATCCTTTTTATCATGGCACCGCCTTTGCCGACAATTATCCCTTTCTGAGACCCGGTTTCAACATGTATCCTCGCATGGATAGAAAGGAGTCTTTTTTCAGGATTTTCTGTCATGGATAAAATGGTGACAGCTGAGGAGTATGGGATCTCCCGTTTTGTATTGATAAATATCTTCTCCCTGATTATCTCTGCAGCCAGAAAGGTGTCAGGCTGGTCAGATATCATATCCTTTGGAAAATACTCCGGGCCCTGCGGGAGGTTTTTTCTGATCTCCTTTATCAGGATATCAATACCTTCACCCGAAAGGGCAGAAACAGGGATTATTGACACAAATGGATAAAGCCCGGAATAGTTTTCAATAACTGGCAGTATCCTTTCAGGCAGGGTCCTGTCGATCTTGTTGATCACAAGCAATGCAGGGATATCTCTTTTTTTGATCTCTTTCAGGATGATCTCTGCCCCCTCGTCAAATGGGTAGGTAATATCAATAACAAAAACAAGTATATCAACCTCACTGACGGCCTCCAGCGCAGAGGCAACCATGCTTTTATGCAGCACAGTCCTGGTGCTGTGAATGCCAGGGGTATCCATAAAGCAAATCTGAAAATTATTCCCGTGATATACCCCCAGTATGCGGTTTCTTGTTGTCTGTGGCTTTGGGCTTACAATCGCCAGCTTTTCACCAAGCACCCTGTTAAGGAGGGTGGATTTGCCAACATTGGGAGCGCCGATTATGGCTGCAAACCCGGATTTAAAGCTGTTGTCCTTCATAGTGTTCATTGCTATCCTGTCTACCTTTTCCCCTTGTATCTTTCTAATATGTCCACCTCAATTGTTCCTGGCTGTAACTTGCTATCCGGCCTGATATATTGTATTTCTGTCCCACATGCCTCTTTTATTTTTTTAATCCCGCTGTTTTCATAACCCCTGAGAAGCGGTATTTCTCTTTCAGGCATCCTTATGCCTATAATTGATGCCGTCCCCGGGGCAGGCAGGAATGGCCCAATCTTTTTCAGGTAAATATCTGACCTTACCAGAAAACCAAAGGCATCATGCCAGGGGCCTGCCATTATCTCCCCCTCCTCAAGCAGCGATGGCGTTGACATAAGCCCCATGCGTATCACTTTGATGCCATTCTCTTCAAAGCGCATGCAGCTCACTCTGCAAAGCTCTACTGCCTCATCAAGGGAAAGGGGTTTATATTTGCCTGCCCTGTACAATTCTGCTAGGCCGGTGCCTTTAATAACAATAGCAGGATATATCCTTGCCATATCAGGCGCAAGCCCTATTACGCTCTCTACGGTCGCCTGAAATGTATCATATGAGTCACCCGGAAGGCCGGGCAGAAGCTGAACCCCGGTCTTAAAACCATGCCTTTTTAAAATAGAGATGGCATTAACAGTATCTTCAGATGTATGCCCTCTACCTGATTTTCGCAAAACCTCATCATTCATTGACTGCACGCCAAGTTCTACTGTGGTAACCCCATATGATCTGATAAGTTCCAGACGTTTATCATCTATCTCATCAGGCCTAGTGGAGATGCGGATAGAATCAATCATCCTGTTCTTTATATAGGGCTCAACCGCCTCAAGAAGCTCTGTCATGTATACTTTTGCCAGACTGGTGAATGTGCCCCCATAAAAGGCCACATCTCTTGAACCTGCTGTTTTATATTTTGGCGACCGTAAGGCCTTATCAATCAGCCCTGTCACATCACTTGCCCTGATATGGTTGCTTATCTCCCCGGTTATCCTGTCCTGCTTGCAGTATATGCACCTGTGAGGGCAGCCCATAAAGGGTATAAAAACAGGTATTATCAGCTCTCTTTTTCCTGATTTGCTAGACAATGAAAAGCTTCCCTTGCAGCATTCTGTTCAGCCTCCTTTTTACTTCTGCCAGTGCCCTCTGCCATCGGCGCATCCCCTATTTTTACTGCAACCCTGAAGGTCTTATTGTGCGGCAGGCCGTTTTCATCGATAAGAACATATTCCGGCAGGGTCTTAAGCTGCTCCTGCGTAAATTCCTGAAGCAGGCTCTTATAATCGCTATCAGATCTTTTTGATTTAATAGTATCGATAATGGGCATAAAAAGCCTGGTTATAATGGCAAGGGTCTTTTCAAAGCCTGCATCCAGGTAAATTGCCCCCAGCACAGCCTCCATTGTATTGGCTAGTATTGACGGCTTTTCACGGCCATTTGTCATCTCCTCGCCCTTGCCAAGAAGGATGTGTTCACCAAGGTCGAGATACCTTGCCACCTTTAAAAGCCCGCTTTCATTGACGATTGATGCCCTGTATTTGGAGAGATCTCCCTCTCTGAGGTCGGTAAACCTCTCCATTAATATATGGCTTATTGCCAGATCAAGCACTGCGTCACCTAAAAACTCAAGCCTTTCATTATCTTTTAGCCTGAGTTCCCTGTATTCATTTACATACGATGAATGGCTGAGTGCCTCGAAAATGATGTCAGTTCTTGTGAAGCAGTAATCAAGTTTTGTATAGAGTCTCTCAATATCTTTCATAATGGGGATATTAACCGATAGTATGATGGATATCAAGGCTTGATTGCCCAAAATGCTTTGCTTTTTAGTTTGTTACATGATAAATTCTTAACCTTTATTAGGTTTGAGTTATGAAGATCGGATTAATCTAACTTAAATCGGATATCGTTATGGAAATAAAAGCCACTGGTAAAAAGATCATTTTTGAAAAAAGGGAGATAGAAGCGGCGCTTAAACGTATTGCATCTGAGATCATAGAAAATGACAGGGAGAATGCCGATGAGATTGTACTTGTTGGCATCAGGACAGGGGGGGCATTCCTGGCAAAAAGGCTGCAATCAATTCTAAATGATCTGACCGGGAAGAGGTTTCCGACCGGAGCCCTTGATATTACTCTCTACAGGGATGACTGGACCAGGATTGGCCCATCACCAAAGATAGGCAAGACAGAGATAAATTTTCCTATTGATAAAAAAATCCTTATCCTTGTGGATGATGTCCTCTTTACCGGAAGGACCATAAGGGCCGCAATGGATGCCCTCATAGACCTTGGCAGGCCCAGAAGGATTGAGCTTGTGGCTTTTGTGGACAGGGGGAAAAGATACAGGGAGCTTCCTATTCAGGCCAATTATGTGGGCGGGGTCTGGAATATAGAACCAGATGAAACCATTAATGTGTATCTTGAAGAGGCAGGTTTTGAGGATCATGTGGCCATAGAAGCAAAGGGGGGTGTAATGTAGTGCCTGTAAAGATCGTGATAAAAAGCAGATCAAGGTTAGAGATGATCGATATTACCCTTTCTGTGCAGGATGAAATATCACAATCCGGCATAAAGGAAGGTATATGCATAGTTTATGTGCCTCATACAACCGCAGGAATAACCATTAATGAGGGTGCAGACCCTTCTGTATGCGATGATATTTTAAATAAGCTGACGAGGCTTGTCCCGAAAAATGAAAACTATATGCACAGTGAGGGTAACTCGGACAGCCATATAAAGGCATCGCTTATAGGTAGCTCGGTTTCTGTAATCATCGAAGATAACAGCCTAGTTCTGGGAACCTGGCAGAAGATATTTTTATGTGAGTTTGATGGGCCAAGGACAAGAGATATCTATATTAAAATCCTCAAAGATGATTAATGTATCAACTCTAAGTATTTTTTAACCACAGAACAAGGCATAAAAGCAAAAGATTTAAGACTCCGTGCTCTCTATGTCTTTGTATGGTTGAAGTGACAGA
>CAYWRH010000018.1:0-41342 GCA_964460435.1 uncultured Desulfatiglans sp. | reverse complement strand
AAAGCCGCTTTTTAGCGGCTTTTTTTATTTGAAATCTTTTATTTATGACAGGTTTCGCATTTTTTATCCGGGGCTTTCTTCCCTTCCTTTGTCTTCTCCTCATGGCATCCCTGACAGTTGTTATGGTAGGCCATCATAAGCTTTTTTACATTGCCCTCTGATTTTTCAACATCATGGCATGTTGAACATTTTTGAACCTCATCACCATTCTGCCAGGTGTTCTTGCCATCTACATATTTATGATGACAATCTTCACATTGGGCCCCATACTCGCCTGCATGTTTGGCATGGGCAAAGTTTACCGGCCCCTTGATATCCTTCTTGTAGCCCTTTCCGTCAATGACAACCTCACTTGGAAAATCCGCTGCTGTCAAGATTCCCGAAGCACATAAAAACCCGGCGCAGATAATCATTATCACAAGAACCCAACCCTTTCTCATTTTCCATCCTCCTAAAAATCAAGTAAATAACTTTGAACTACTGAAGTAAATATATGTTAATTGAGATCAGGCTGTCAAGTTATGATAACAAGGGCCACACGGTGATTTTATTCTTTAATATAAGGATAAATTTTCCAAATAGTTGTAATTAGTTCTGGACAGGGTCCTGCAAATGAGGTATCGACAGATTATGCGGGCAGTCAGAAAAGAAAAAACGATAGCGATTTTTTATTGTTTGGATTAACCCGGGTAGCTATGGCCCAGAAAAAAATAACAGATGCATCATTGACTGGCCTTATTTCGGAAGGAAATGTATATCTTGAGAAGGGAGACCTATCTTTAAGGTGACATCAAGATACCGATTGAATAACTCCTGAGGCAACATAATACCAGGGCTGTTAAAGTTTATGATCTTTGACAGCCTTTTGTTTCCAGAATGATTGAATAAAAAACTGATATCACAATTTTCCGGGGAAACCGGAAGCCCCTCAACGATTTAAGAAAATAATTAAATCAAGTATTTGCTCCCTTTTGACGATTAATTACGAATGATAAAATAACCGGTTAATTTGCTTAGGCAGTGTCCATCCAGAAAGAGGCAAATTCGGGATGGACATTAGGTAAAATGAAAAATATCAGTTGGATTTAGATATTTATGTCCATGCCCCAATATATAGACAGGTTCAAGGTGTTGCGTGAACTTGGAAAAGGTTCACAGGGGATCGTCTACCTTGCCTCAGACCCGCGCCTTGAGCGCAATGTGGCGATAAAGACACTCCACAGGAGCTCTGTCCTTAATCAGGGCAGACAGGAGCGGCTACTTTCCGAGGCAAAGACAGTCAGCAAACTGCAGCACCCGAACATTGTGCCACTATATGAGGCAGGTCAGGATCAGGGGCTTTTATACCTTGTTTTTGAATATGTGGATGGCATCTCTCTCAGGGAGCAGATGAGATCAACCGGTCAGTATGTTGTGCACAGGGCCATAAAATTAATTATACAGATACTTGATGGCATATCATGCGCCCACGGTCAGGCGATAGTCCACAGGGATCTATCCCCTTCAAACATCATGATAGATAAAAATGGTCTCCCCAGGATAATGGATTTTGGTATTTCTGTTGTAATTGGAAAAGGGTCGTCAAAAGAGAAGGAGATCGCAGGCACACCATCCTATATGTCACCCGAACACTTTTCAAAGGAGGGTGTTTGCGCCCAGTCAGATATCTTTTCATCAGGGCTTATTTTTTATGAGATGCTCACAGCAAGGCCGGCCATTGAGGCGGATAATGATTTTACGATCATGTTTAAAATCGCAAATGAAAAGATAGAGCCTCCATCCAGATGGAACAGCGCTGTCGATAAAGAGCTTGATGCCATCGTGATGAAGGCCCTTGAGCGTGGCCTTGATATGCGGTATATAAGCGCCTCTGAAATGAAAAAAGAACTCGCAGATTATCTTGAAAAGAGGGGTGATGATGAGAATTCTGCAAAAAGGGCGAGTCACAGCACCCTTGATTTTCTCCTGCGCAAGATAAGATACAAGAGTGATTTCCCAACATTTTCAAATAATATTATTGAGATAAACCGAAGGGCATCGGTTTCGAGAATAAACAAATCATCTGCTTCAGAGCTTGCGAATGTCATTCTAAAGGACTATTCACTTACAAACAAGCTCCTTAAACTGGTTAATTCAGCATTTTATGGCCAGTTTGCAGGGAAGATAACAACAGTATCAAGGGCAGTTGTTGTCATGGGCTTTGAACAGGTGAGCATGGCTGCCTCAAGTTTAATGCTTTTTGATCAGCTTAAAAATAAAAGCCAGAAGGAGGCCTTAAGGGAATCGGCTGTAAGCTCATTTATGAGCGGTATTATTGCAAGGGAACTAGCAGAAAACATGCATGAGGATGAATCAGAAGAGGCATTCATATGCTCCATGTTTCATAATCTTGGCAAGCACCTTGTGCTTTTTTATTTTGAAGAGGAGTATTCACAGATAATAAACCTGATGGAGAGCAGGGGCATAAGCGAAGAAAGCGCTGCCAGGAGCGTGCTTGGAATGACATATGAGGATATCGGTACCGGTATAGCCGCCATATGGCAGTTTCCTGAAAGGATAATCAACTCCATGAAGGGCATCCCCAAAGGCAGGCTGGAGCCTCCAAAAACAGAAGAGGAGAGGCTCAGCGCACTATCATGCTTTTCAAATGAACTGTGCGCCATATTAAGCAGCCCGGATGATGAAAAGGCAGGAAATGAGCTGACAGAACTGCTCATGCGGTTCGAAAAGGGTGTGCCTGTGACAAAAAAAGGGCTTTGCAGGGTGCTTGAGTCGGCACGCAAGGCTGTGGATGAATTTTCAGGGGTCTATAATATAAATATAAAGAAAAGCAAACTTATCAGGCAGGTGGATAACCTTTCAAAGACAAGATTTCTGGAAGATGATAAACCCGGGGACAAGAATGCAGGAACAGATGAACATGACGCACTCTCAAATAGCTATTTTGATGATGTCTCCATATCATCTTCATTCAATGACACCCGTGAGATAAGAGACCCTCAGAGTATTCTGATAAACGGCATTCAGGATATTACAAACACCCTTCTGGAGGATTTCAGGATTGATGATGTGCTTACCATGATCCTTGAGACCATGTACAGGGGGCTTTCATTCAACAGGGTGCTTTTTTGTGTATATACCGCAAGGGATAAGGAAATAAAGGCCCGGCTCGGTCTTGGAAAGGATATAAAAAGGGTGCTAGTGGATTTCCGGTTCAAGGTCACCTCATATCCGGATTTTTTCAACTTTGCTGTTATGCAGGCAAAGGATATTGGCGTCAATAATTCAAGGGATGCGCGCTTTCAAAAGAGGATACCTGAATGGTATTCAAAAAAAATCTTTGCCCCGGCATTTGTCCTGTACCCGGTAGCGGTAAATAAAAAGGTAATTGGACTCTTTTATGCTGACCGTGAAGAGAGCGGAGAGGTGCTCTCCGGTAACCAGGTCAACTACATGAAGACACTGTGTAATCAGGCAGTTCTTGCCATCAAACAGACTGCATGATTTTTCAGGCCTTATGTTTCACCCCTTACAGTATCAATCCTCTGCCGGTCCGGCGCCATTATAAAAGATCTTCTAACCCTTACGAATCAACTTTTGTATTCTTTGCTTGATCATGATCCTTTTTCCGGGGTATAAAATATCATATTATCAGCAAAGGAGAAGATATGAAAAAAATAGAAAGGGCAGTCATAAGCGTTACTGACAAGACTGGTATTGTGGAGTTTTCACGCAGGCTTGACAAGATGGGTGTTGAGATACTCTCAACAGGCGGTACAGCAAAGGTGATCAGGGAGGGGGGCGTAAAGGTTAAGGATATCTCTGAGTATACAGGATTCCCCGAGATGCTTGACGGCAGGGTAAAGACACTGCACCCGAAGGTGCATGGAGGCCTTTTAGGGGTAAGGAGCAACCCGGAGCATGTGAAAATGATGAAGACACACGGCATCTCAAATATTGATCTTATCATTGTTAACCTTTATCAGTTTGAAAAGACCGTTGCAAAAGAGGGGGTTACGCTTGAAGAGGCCATTGAGAATATAGATATCGGCGGCCCTGCAATGCTGAGATCATCCGCCAAGAATTTTAAGGATGTGACAGTAATAGTTGACCCTGCTGATTATGAACTTGTGCTAAAAGAGATGAATGAAAACAACGGGAGCACAACATTAAAGACAAGGTTCTACCTTGCGAAAAAGGTGTTCAGCCTTACGCATAAATATGATGGTGCGATTAGCAGGTATCTGGAAACGGTCTCGATAGGGGAATAGTCTCAAGGGATATATTAGCAATCAAATCAGTACGGATTTCCACCACGGAGAGCACAGAGAACACGGCGGAAAAACTGAATAGAATATTTCTCCGTGATCTCCGTGTACTCCGTGGTTAATAAAAATAATGTATTTCATATATCACTAAACCAAAGATTTTTTTATGGCCTCAACCTATCAATTTTTTGCCTCTGCTCCCAAGGGTGTTATCCCTGTGCTTGCCTTTGAACTGAAAGCCCTTGGGATGGAACATGTAAAGCAGACCAGGGCAGGCGCATCATTTAAGGGCGGCCTTGAATCCGGTTACAGGGCGTGCCTGTGGCTCAGGACAGCAAACAGGGTATTCCTGCAGATAGCCTCCTTTGAGACAGACTCTGCTGTCGGCCTGTATGAAGGCATTAGGAGTATCGACTGGGAAACCCACATGACGCCTGAGAATACCCTTGCCATAGATTTCAATGCAGACCAGTCAGTAATCAGGCACACCCATTTCGGCGCCCTCAAGGTAAAGGATGCCATAGTGGATCAGTTTCGTGAAAGGTATTCCATACGCCCATCCATTGATACCCTCACACCGGATATAAGGATAAATGTATACATGAACCGAAGGCTTGTAACAGTAAGCCTTGATCTCTCAGGTGAAAGCCTTCACAGGAGGGGATATCGCAGTGAAAAAGGGCTTGCTCCTCTCAAGGAGAACCTTGCCGCTGCAATCCTTATCAGATCAGGCTGGATGGAGATTGCTGAGAGGGGCGGTGGATTTATTGACCCCATGTGCGGGTCAGGCACTTTGCCCATTGAGGCGGCCATGATTGCTGGCCAGATGGCGCCAGGGCTCTTAAGGGAAAGGTTTGGGTTTATGAAGTGGCGTCAGCATAAGCCTTATATATGGGAGAGGCTTCTTAACGAGGCGGAGGAAAAAGAGATTAGACACAGGCAGGATATAGGCCCTGTCATCGGCTATGACAGGGATCCTTCTGCAATTAAGGCTGCAATCTCAAACCAGGAGAGGGCAGGGCTTCACGGTTTGATCCATTTTGAAAGACGCGAACTCTCTGACCTCACTCCCCATAAAAGGACTGTTGATAAACCCGGGCTCATTGTGGTGAACCCTCCCTATGGAGAGCGGATGGGCGGAGATCAATACAGGTTAAAGGATCTGTATGGCCTTTTAGGGGCAAGGCTCAGGGGCCAGTTTACAGGGTGGCATGCAGCCCTGTTTACAGGTAATCCTAAACTTGCAGGGTTATTAAAGATTGCCCCTGGACGCACAGATCGCATGTATAATGGAAACATACCATGTGAACTTAACCAGTATGATATTCCCCATGAACAGGCACTAGAGACAGCCTGTATACCTGAACCTGTTAAACAGGCCGACTCAGTCCATACCCCATCCGATGATACAGGGATGTTTGTCAATCGTATAAAAAAGAATCTGAGGAGGCTTGCCTCATGGCGCAAGGCAAATAATGTAACCTGTTTCAGGGCCTATGACAAAGATATCCCTGAATATGCAGTGGCAGTAGATGTGTATGAAGATTATATCCATGTCCAGGAATACAGCCCTCCTGAAACTATCCCCCATGAGGTGGCACAAAAACGGCTTAATGATATTTTGTCTGTGATGCCATCAATATTTAATGTCCCTAGGGAGAATATCTTTCTTAAGCAGCGAAAGATACAGAAACAGCTTAACCAGTATGAGAAACATTCAGAGGATGGGAAAAGGGCAATCATTAATGAGGCGGGGCTAAGGTTTGAGATTGATCTTAAGAGCTACATAGATACCGGCCTTTTCCTTGATCACCGGATGACCCGTTCTCTGATAGAGCGTATGTCAGCGGGAAAACGATTTTTGAATCTCTTCTCATATACCGGCACTGCAACCGTGTATGCGGCAAGGGGTGGCGCTGTTACAACTACCTCTGTGGATAAGTCCAACACATACACGAGATGGGCAAAGAAGAACATGGCCATTAACGGGTTTGATGGCAAGAACCACTTTTTTTACAGTGAAGAATGCCTTTCATGGATGCAGCATGAAAAGGCCATGTATGACCTCATTTTTCTTGACCCGCCCACCTTTTCAAACACAAAAAAGGCTGATTTAAACCTTGATATACAGAGGGATCATGTGGATATGATCAGGGCCGCAGCAAATCTTCTTTCTGATGGAGGCACCCTTATATTTTCCAACAATTTTCGGCGGTTCAAGATGGATCATGCCGCTCTAAATGATCTTTCAATAGAGGAGATTACAGCCTCAACCATCCCGCCTGATTTTGAGAGAAACCCCAGGATACATAACTGCTGGCTGATCCGTAAAAAAGATAAGGCCGCTAAGGTTGTAAAGGGGAGATAGGTGATGATACAAAAAATTCTGCCCATTAAAATATTTGTTATATGCCTGACAGCGCTTTTTTTCTCAGGCTGCGGCGGAACAATAAAGAGGGTTCCCGTTCTTCCTGAGCCTGTCAGTTTGCCAGCCTCTACACCACGTATGGGTTATGCCATCCAGGCAGGGGCATTTTCAAGCTTTGATAATGCAGTGAGGTTTACAGATTCCCTTAAGGGGCTTGGGCTTGATGCCTATTATTTTTTACATGAATCGGGTCTGTACAAGGTAAGGTTCGGAAATTTCGCAACAAGGGAGCTTGCATATACAAAGGCAAAAGAGCTTAAAACCAATGGCATCATACAGGAGTTTTATATTGTCACGCCCGAGGATTACCCCTGGGGCAGGGCTGGCGGAAGGCCTGATCCAGACTCTACTAGGCGTGGCATTATTAAGGCTGCAAAGAGTTATATAGATATTCCATACCGGTTCGGGGGCTCATCAGCGGAACAGGGTTTTGATTGCAGCGGGCTTACAATGGCAGTGTACCGGTTAAACGGCATTTATCTCCCCAGAACAAGCAGGGAGCAGTATAATGCCGGAAGGGCTGTGGATACAGGTAACATGAAAGAGGGGGATCTGGTATTTTTTGACACCATGTCAAAGGGGCAGGTCTCACATGTGGGGGTGTATATCGGTGACGGAAAATTTATCCATGCCCCTAAAAGCGGAAAGAACATAAGGATAGACTCCCTGTCAGCGGGCTATTTTAAAAAACGGTTCATTGGGGCAAGGAGCTATCTATAATCGGGGGGTAGATTATGAGGCTTGAAAGCGTAAGTCATATCGGTATTATCGGTCTCGGCATGATCGGCGACAGCATGGCTGTTCTGACCACAGGCCACGGCTACCGCACTACCTGCGTTGCCCGCCGGGCTGAGATGATCCCTGAATATAAGAAGAGATACAGCATCTACTTTCAGCAGATGGCTGAGAAAGGCGTGATCAAGCCGGGCCAGCAGGAGATCTGCGAAAGGTACCTGAAGTACACGCTTGACCATAATGAGCTCCATGACTGCGACGTCATTTTCGAGTGCGTAAACGAAGACCTGAAGCTCAAGCAGGATATCTACAGACGTCTGGAAAAGATCTGCCCTGGTGTCAAAGTTGTCTGCTCTGCCAGTTCCTCATTCGTGCCTGACCTTCTGGCAGCCAAGGCCACGATATTAAAGGATCGCATCATTGTTGCCCATCCGTTTAACCCGGCACACATGGTGCCCTTCTTTGAGCTCTGCGGCGGCAGCGCAACAGGTGAGGGTGTGCTCAGGTTTGCGAAAGAGGTGCTTGAGTCTCTGGACCGCAGGCCCGTCATTCTTAAGAAACCGGCACCAGGATTTATCGGTAACCGCCTGCAGTTTGCCCTCTGGCGCGAGGCCCTTAATCTTGTGGAGAGCGGCATCTGCGACCCGGCGGATGTGGACACCTGCCTCAATTACAGCTTCTGCCCCCGTTATACCTCTATTGGCATATATGAACACTTTGATAATGGCGGGCTCAAATTGAATAGTGTCACCTGTGATACTGTATTCCCGACGCTCTCAAATATCGACAGGGCCCCAGCCTCTATCACAGAAAGGATCGCCCGCGGCGATACCGGCGCGAGAGCTGAATCCGGAAAGGGGTTTTATGACTGGAACAATGTGGATATGGAGGGGTACCTTGAGCGGGTCAACGCCCCCTACTGGCGTTTCATGAACTGGGATTTTCCTAAGGAATAGGCGCCGCATCAGGGTGTGCGACACCCTTTATTCAGCGCTGTTTCAGGAATTCACAGATTTCATTCATGGCCCTTTTTGCCTTTGGGAACAGGGGTGAAAATGTTGGATAGCAGTCATGGATTGATTGAAAAATGATACAATTTTGACGCAAACAGTCTGAAAAACCCTGCAAGCCCTGCATTAAAAGATGTTCCGGTCTCAGGTTTTCACCATTTGACAGGTGAAATTTCTATAATCCACAGCCATTATCGATGATAAACAACAATTATTGATCTGAAACGAGTGAATGGCATCAATATTGCTATAATAGAATCATATAAATTACATGAAATAGATTTTTCTCAGATATTCGTGCATCTGTTCTGCTGGTTCTCGGTCAAATAAAAATTATTTAAGAGCAACTCAGTTGGATATAACGATATCAGGGGAAATAATAAAAAATGCAGAGCAAAATCCCCTCCCGCTCTGCGTTTTTATTTTCATGGCCTATGACTCTTTTCTCTGCCTGTTAAGATAATTGATCTTTTAAAGTTTGCTTCCTGGTGATATGAATATTCATTAATAAAATACATAGAGGAGAATATATATGCCCAGGGCATGTGATCTAAAAAAGGGAAATGTGGTTGAGATCAATAATGAGATCTACATGGTTAAAAATATTGATGTGAAAACCCCATCAGCAAGGGGGGCAGTGACCCTTTACAAGGTGAGGTTCGCAAACGTTAAGACCAGGCAGAAATATGAAGAGAGCTACAAGGGAAACGATATGCTAAACGATGTTGTCCTTGAAAAAAAGCCGGTACAGTATCTGTACCCGGACGGTAACCTCCAGGTCTTTATGGATACGGTCGAGTATAACCAGTATGAGATAGATAGTGAAGCGATCGAAGATGAACTGGTCTGGATTAGAGAGGGCATGGAGGGCATTGTAGGCCTTGTGGTTGATGGCAACATGATCGCTATTGAGATACCGGCCAGCCTGGTCTATGAGGTGGTTGAGACTGTGCCCGGTATGAAGAGCGCAAGCGCATCCGCACGCACCAAAACTGCAAAACTGTCAAACGGGATCGAGATACAGATACCTGAATATCTTGAGGCAGGGGAGATGGTAAAGGTTAACACGGAAACCAGAAAGTTTATTTCAAAGGCATGATGTAATATATTTTTCAGGAGGTATTTATTATGGCTGATCTGGCAGGGGTAAACGGACAGAGAGAAAAATTCAGGGTTGTGGGGATGCCCAACCTTCCGGGCAGACTTTCATATGCCATGGCAGCAGGCATTGCCAAATACGGGGCTGACTATATTGTGCCTGATATGCTCCATGCTAAATTTTTAAGAAGTCCATATGCGAATGCAAGGATAGAGCATATTGATACTGAAAGGGCCAGGAAAATACCCGGTGTTGTGGATATTATAACCTTTGAAGATGAGGATATTATAAACCTGCTGGAACAGGGTGAAATGATGTCTGGCCCGCTCAAACCGATTCTTACCGATAGAGCCGATCAGGAGGGGGCGGAGGTAGGCGCTATTGTAGTCGCTGAAACAGAAGATATATGTGATGAGGCGTTAAGGCAGCTCAATATTAAATGGGAGGTGCTCCCTCATGTTGTTGATATACTTGAAGGGAGAAGACCTGAAGCCCCTGTTATCCGGCCATCTGTCCCAAAGTCACAGGATACACCCGGGCCATTTGGAATGGGGGGAGGAAATAACCCGCCCAAAAAGGGAAATGTCTCCTATTCAAATGTGAATGCAGGTGATGTGGAGGCTGGTTTTAAAGAGGCTGACCATATCATCGAATATGACATGAATATACCTGCCTTTTCAGGGCATATCCCAAACCCGATAGGTTCTGTGGCATGGTGGTTTCAGAACACCTACCACGGTGAAGGGCTGAACCTGCATATTGAGGGTGTAGGCTCACCTAATGATCCCGGCACAATATCAAACATGTATAAGGTGCCTTCTCACAAGGTCTTTCAGGAGTGCATGCTGATAGGCGGCAAATACTGTGACTGGGGGCTTCGAAAGTCACAGCTCATTACGCCGCTGCTTGCAAAAAGGGCTGGAAGGCCGGTAAGGTGCGTAAACAGCCGTTATGACCAGTATGACTTTAACCTGAACCAGCGCTTCATGCATATGAAGATAGGCTTCAAGAAAAACGGGCTTATTACTGCCATAGATGATTTTTCAATCGCCGATTCGGGTGTGGAGGGGAGCTCCATTTTCGGCACCACTATGGACCAGAACTATGGCCCCTATTTTACAACAAGGTGCCAGAACGTTAAGCAGAGCATGGATATTGTGGACAGTAACCGCGGGAAGATGTATCTGAGCGGTCAGCATAACCCTATGAACTGGGATTCCATTACACTCGCGATACATCTAATAGCAGAAAAACTGGGCAAAGACCCTGTTGAGATTGCAAGGCTAAATCTCCATGGTCCTGATTCACAGACCGACCCGAACCCTGTGCCAAGTTTTGAGGCATGTGTTACAGCCGCAAAAAAGATGATGAACTGGGAATGGCACAATACAGGGGAAAAGAGGCTTAAGGACGGCAGGATGCACGGGTTAAGCTTCAGGTACCAGCAGTGTCCGCGCCATTCAGGCATGATCTTTAACTGCAAGCTGGAGCTCAGGAATGGTGTGGTGCATCTGGATTCAAAAGGGCCGGTTATCGGTAACTATATCATGGAGGCAAACATGATGGTCGTGGCTGAGGAGCTGGGGCTCAATTATGAAGATATCAGGGGGAGGCTTGATTCCCATGAAACCTATAAACCCTGGGGCGGGGGCAGTGACGGCACAACCGCTTCGGGCTGGGCACTTAAGGAGTGCGCAAACATACTTAAAAAACAGATACTAGAAAAGGCGGTTGAAGAGGCCAATAACCCGCCACCAGCGGGCGGGGTCATGGGCGGTGGGGCAAAGCCGGTAGAGAGCCCGTTTAAGGGAATGAAACCCGAAGAGCTTGATCTTATGGATGGAAAGGTTGTTGTGAAAAAGAACCCCGGTATAGGGGTGCCATTAGGGCAGGCAGTAAGATCAAACCTCTTTGCCACCTATTCAGGCAGGCCGCCCCTATCTCTCTGGAATGAACGTGGCAAAAGGCTTGACACCATGAATGTTGCCATGTGCGAGGTGGCTGTGGATACAGAGACAGGTGAGGTGGAGATCATCCGGTTTGGGGTGGTTGCAGATACGGGCAAGATCATGCGGCGCACTTCACTTGAAAGCCAGATAGAACAGGTAATGTTTTTCAGTGAAGGGTGCCAGTTATTTGAGGATTACATCTATGACAGCAAAACCGGTGTAAAGCTCAGCACAAATATGTTCGAGTATAAAAAGCCCACAATAGTGGATCATGCGCCTGTAAAAATGGAGCTGCTTGAAACCAGGGCAGGTAATGCGGCCTATGGCTCAAACGGCATCAGCCATTCGCTCGCAAACACCCACCTTGTAATTGCTGCAATCCATAATGCAATAGGCAAATGGGTTGATCCACCGGCCACGCCGGACAAGGTTTTAAAGGCATTGGGGAAGGCATAATTACAGGGGTTTATAATATTTATGTTTAAAACCGGGTTTTCAGTAAGCAATATTAATTCTGAATAACGGTGGAGATGGCTTAATGGGCAGGCCTGTGTGCCTGCCCGCCCGGAAAAGGCGGAAACTTTGGCCGTTGCATAATATGGGCCTCGCCTCCAAAGACAATCTTAAATAATATGGCCTTTTTGTTACCAAAATCTGCCTGTTTGTATGAAATAAGGGCCCTGATCACGATAGCAATAACAGGTACGAAGTAGATGTTCTTTTTAAATATGCTATTTAATCCAAAGGGGTGCTGAATTGTAAAAGAATGTTTTGCCTTAATATTTTTCAGAAAGGCATTGTGTAATTGAGCATTGCATGCTCTCCATACCTTAAGGCCCTGCCCAGGGCTATGGTGCGCTGCATTTTAGGCTCGTTAAGAACTGCCATAAGAGAATCCATAACCTTTCTGTTACTGAATATATCAATGCACGGCCCGCATGGGTCACTGCGTGAATATCTTCCCATAATATCTGATAAACAGGTTTTATCCTTCAAATGGTCAATAACCCCCTTGGTTCCCCATAACCTGAGGGCATGGATAAAAAAATCTTCATCAACCTTCCTGAGGATCTCTGCCAGGCAGTGATCACTGATGTTGCCAAGTCTCATGGGATGAGCCATATCAGGTTCGACAAAACAGGTACAGGCCGTAACAGTGCCATCATAATTGACAAAAGGAGAAGACAACCCACCGCAGCACTCGTAAGGAATGTTCTCAAGAGTCACCCTCTCTTCATCTTTAAACAAGGGGAGATCAACCGCCCTTCCCCTTGCCTGGATCGCCATAGAGGAAAACTTAATCTGATCTATTGCTTTGCTGTGGAATAAATCCTTTGTTTCCTTGATGTAATCTCTTTCTTTGCCTGGAAAAATGCGAAAAACGACTTCAATTCCCCTATCAAGGGCTGCTAATGCTGCATTGCGGAGATTAGATAAAGGCACCTTGCCGGAGTAAAAGAGGCCGGTGCTTATTATGAGGCGGGTCAGACCAGAAAGCCCTGCCAAAACACGCGATGCATTAGATTCATTCACCGCCCAGAAGGCATTTGTAAAGACATTCAGATTCAGCTTTCTATCCTTTGCAAAACTGCAGAACTCCTCAAGCCTCCTGATCCGTGTGAATGGCTCCCCTCCAGTAATGGTAAATGCCTCAAGATCATCACACTCAGACATCTGAATTCGAAGGGACTCCGCTATGTCATCGGACATATCCTCCTCCCTTTTATCATGGGCCTTCACAACACAATGGTTGCAATTCAATGGGCAGTATAGAGTCGTTTGCACCGCGATATGGTGCGTATAGGGCCAGCAGTGCTCTGACTCCGAAACGGTTAAATCTGCAAACTCATTAATATTACCCTCTGAGGTGCTCAATCTGATACCATGGCTATGTTAACGCCAAGGGGAGCAATTTTGTTATTTATGGTCTGTAATGCTTGAAGATCTTCCCTTGTAAGACTTTGAAGGGCATTCTTTTCCTCCTGTGAGAGAGCCGAACCATACTTTCTAAGGGCAGCCTGCACGTCCCTGCTCTTTTCTGCCTCAGTCAGAACCTTATAAAAAGCTTCATTAGCTCCACCTATCATTTTCTAAACCCTCCATAATATGATTTTATATCTTTTATTATTTTGATTCTTAATTGTAATTAGCGGCGCCTGTCAAATCTGGTATTGGAGGCGGGTTTTAACTTTTTATATATAGATGCCAGTTTATCAAGGTCATCTTTTGTAAGGCTGAAAAGTATATCCTTCTGTTCCTGAGTTAATGCTGCACCATACTTCCTTACGCTGATCCGGATGTCCTTTGATTCCATAGCATCCATGAGTATTTGATGAATAACCTGTTTTTCTGAATTGTTAATTGCAAAGGCCTCATTGAATACAGCACTATTGGCTAACAGGATGGAGCCGGTAATGGCAGTCCACTTTAAAAATGATCTCCTATCCATATTATCTAATATCTTATCTTGAGACATATTATTATCTCCTTTGAAGTTGGTTGATAAAAAGAGCTTTTTGATGAACGGACTATAGATAAGTTACTGTTACATGTCAATTTTAAGTTGGAAATAGATTGTAGCAAGCTTTTCATATCATTGCCTTCCAGGTTTTATACATTGCATCCACTACACCATCCACCTGTGTCCGGTTATGAAACAGGTGGGTGGATATCCTTAAGGCATAGGTGAGTTTCGGATCTCCCACTTTTAAATTAAATTCTGTAGATCGTATCACATAGCCCTGTTCCTTCTTAAGGCGGTCAACAAACCCCTCTATCTTTTTCTGATCATTCACATCCTTAAACGGGTTAAAGGATGTAAGGCCGGAGGAAAATTCCGGTATATCCGGTGAAAAGATCATAACAGAGTCACCAAAGAGCTGCTTAATCCTTTTTTTCAGGTAAGAGCCTAATCCGCACACATATGCCTCAATACGGTTACGGCCTATCTCTTCCCACAGGTCGCATGAATCAAGCAGGGCCTGAAGGGCAGGGTAATTATCCTGGCCTCTTAACCCGAACAGTGCGGAAAAATCCTCTATCCTAGATCGATCGTTATGAACAGGTTGCGCAACATATTGATATAAACAGCTGTTATTGGGCCAGAGCAAAGGGAGGTTATCTCCATGGTTTCTGATATAGAGTATGCCTGTTGCGCCAGGGCCGCACTGCCACTTATGGCCTGATGCACAGTAAAAGTCGCACCCAATATCCCTGAAGTTAAGCTCGATCATACCTGTACAGTGGGCGCCATCCACTATGGAGATCAATCCATTCTCCCGCGCAAGTTTACAAATGGCCTTTGCAGGTAACCGTGCCCCTGTCTTATATGTAATGTGTGAAAAGAGTATGGCCTTTGTTTTATTTGTGATCTTTTTTCTGAATACCTCGATAATCTGCTCGCTGCTTGCTAGATCAAGCACAGGTATTTGAGCCTCCACCAATACAACCCCATACCTGTCTTTAAGCACATTAAGGGGCGCCAATGCTGATACATGTTCGTGATGGCTGATAAGTATTTCATCGCCTCTTTCAAACGGCAGGCCGAATAGAACCATATTAAGGGCATCTGTGGTGTTGCGTGTAAATGCGATTTCATCCTTTGTGCAGCCGAACTGCCCGGCGAGCTTTTCCCTCTTTTTACTAATCCCGAATTCCCAGCCCAGTTCATCCGGAAACCCATTAGGGTGCCTGGCAATAACCCTGTTGTACTTGTCATAATTTTCAAGCACCCTTAAGGGCATTGCACCTGTTGTCCCGATGTTCATGTAAACCTGATCCGGGTCAAGAATAAACTGTTCCTGCACCTGTTTCCAGAATCTCTCTTCAGAAAGTGTGTGATTGATAGCCGGTATCTTCTTTGTTGCGGCTTCGCTGGTAGCACTAAAACCTATCACACCTCCTGCTGCTGCAATACCAGCAAGTTTTAAAAAATTTCTTCTGTCGTTATTTGTGATTTGCTGTTCGGATGATTGCTGCATGTTACCCTCCTTATTTTGAGGTGCTGTGAAATAAACTTTTATACACAATATGCAATATACTTTTTTGTTTATTGAAATGGAAGACAGTTTTTCAAGATAGGGCATGCTATTGCTATGTCATTCTCCTGCTCGACCGGAAAATCCAGTTGTTTTTGATTTATTAATTGCACCACAACATGATTATAAATACAGGACTTATTTATTCCCAGACTCTTACACTTAAACATCATTATAACCATGGCCCTGGCGGAGACCATTTTGCAGGAGGAGGTTTTTTTCAACACAAGAGATAATGCTATGGGATTTTGAAATGCTTTTACCTGCACGACAATATCCTCAAATTCAAAAGGAATAGTATCCTGTTTTATTTTTTTATGAAAGCATTCCATTGAATCTGTTTATTCGTTACGAACTCATTGGAAAAGGCAACAATTTTATCAGGAAGTTCAGTCCCGCGTTGTTCAAGCGTCAACCTGATGGCTTCAGATAAAACCTTCCCTTCAAACTCAAAATTACGAGAGAGCAGCCAGATATCATAAAAATCTTTCATCCTGCTGTTTAAATCTCGGAGCTTTAGCATGGCTTCAAAATTTTCAGAGATTGCACTTTCACGACTGTAGCAAAACAATAATGGTGATGGAAACTCAAGCATGGTTGGTATTAATGATTTTTCAGGTCCAGGATAAATAATATCGCCGAATCCTATATCAATCTGCATGTTGAGCTTTATTGTATCCAGGTTTGCCGGGAACCGGATTCTAACTCCTTTATATTCTGCATCTTCGGTAATATGGTCCGCAGTTATTTTATCCGCTGAAAAGAATAAACCATCAGGTTCAACTTCAAGGGATAGCATATCTGCAATATTAGAAATCAGAGCGGACATGTCATTATTCGTTCTGCCAAGCAGATCAACGTCCATTGTTGATCTATACCCTGATGTTTTCCAGACCTGTAGCATGAGAGCGCCCTTAAGGATAAACCTGTCTACATGCTGAGATTGTGAAAGACGATACAGGAACCGTTCCATAGCATAATATTGAACAACTTCCTGAAAAGGCCTGACATCGGTTCTCGAAATATTCAGCAGCCGTTCTCTTACAGATGCCGCAATATTTTTCACATTTTTTACTGTCAAATGGTTGCCTCCAGATAAGGCATCATGATCTTTTTCACTCTGCACACTTCTGCGTATTCAAGCAGCTTTTTAACATTAATTTTTTTGCTGGATTTGTAGAGCTTAAGGGCTTCTATTACAACATCCATACCGATTTTGTTTCGAAATTTAAAACAGTCGGCAAGGGTTTTCTCTGGGGTGTAAATATTTACTGATACACCATCAATAACATGTTTTTCGATCCCCGAGTTGTATGCTTCATTAGAGAAACGATATGCCTGAACAGGAGGATATTCAAGTGCCGGTGTTCTTGATTCTCTTGGAACGGCAATGGTAACAACATGCGGGATCTGGGTTGTAATATTATGGTAAGCCAGGGCTGATATGAGGCAGACGACTGCATTCGGAAACCTGAGACTCACTGTTACGAGGTCAGGATTAGATATTGGCGGAAGCTCAGCAAGACGATATACACCTCTTGTAATCTGTTCAATGATGCCCTTATCCCGAAGCGAGTATAGCGTGTAACGAGTAATACCGTTTGCAAGCGCTTCACTCATCCGGAGCTGACCACCTTGTTTGTTAAATATTTTTTGAGGAGATATTCCCATTATCATGTCCGAACAAAAAGCTGCCAATTATTAATAAGTGGCAACATTTTGTCTGATTATAAAGAGAAAATCAAGGATAATTTTACAGATAGCAATCCAGCCAAAAACATTTTACTCTACAAAATTTAAAGAGCGGTTTGATATCCTTCCCCGAATAGCACAAATTATAACACAAAAATTACAGCTTTCTCTGACTTGGTAATATTTTTGAACTCGTCTTTGGTAAAAAATTGAATAATGAAAACGGATTGTCCAGTTCATATGTGATGTGAATAGTGTAGGCTTGACACTAGTTTTTTCTACAGGCATTAAAGATGTTAGTTTTAATTGCCATGGTTGCAAGGCAAATCTAAGCCCGGAGGAGACAAATATAATACCTCATAATGCCCTGGATGATTTCATGGAAGCCTTTGAAGGTGTTACATGCCGATAGGGTGAGTGGTTCTAAACTGCATTTGATTCTTTCAATAAATAACAAGATTCAACAGTAGACCACCAAGCGCTATAAGATTGAAGTAGTAAAGGTTTAGGGGTAAGGGGATTGTAGCTAAATAAATGTTTCCCCCTCTTTGTATATGAGTTTACCTTTTGATAAAATTTCACTGACGAATTCAGCTTTCTCATGGTCAAAGAACATCTTTTTATTAAAAGGAAGGGGTTCAATATCAGGCGTAACCTTCCTCCTTAGTTTTAAAAGACCTTTCATCTCTGAGAATAGATCTTTTCCAAAATCATCAGAAAAGACTGCAAGATCTATATCGCTGTACTCACCTGCCTGCCCTTGCGCATGAGATCCAAACAATATCACAGCATAGATATCATATGAATCTTTCAAAAGACTGAGATATTCCCTGAGTTCTCTATTTATATTGCGTGTTCTTTTAGCCATAAAATAAAATTTCCCGTTTTTTGAAGTATATTCTTTGCCTTAGCACTATCAATAAGCTTATATATTGCATCCTTATACGCAGGATACCTTGCCTGGATATTTAAAGGTATTAGTTCATCAATGAGATCATATTGAGTTTCAGAAATCTTTTCATTCAGTCCTGATAGTTCTATCAGTTTATCAAGTTTATGGATGTATGGCGGAGTCGTATTGAATTTGGCCACATAGACCGCCTTAAGCATCTTCTCAACAGACTGATGACACATAAAGCCCATATAGAGATAATGACCTTTTTCTGATAAAGACTCGGCTACTTTCAGATCATATTCTGATAAGTCAATCCAGTACACTGTAGTCTTATTTTCCAGATTCATTTTTCCTCTTACAGGAAATACCAAACATAGCAAATGGTTATAAAAGGATTCCCTATCAATTAGGTGTTTATTCTATACAATATTCTTGTTAACAGTCAAAACTATTATCCTAAATAAGATTATAAAATGTAAGAGGCTAAAATTGCCTCTTACAAGTACCATTATATATGAAAAAATGTTTGAAAAATTTCTGCCAATACATGCTATTGGCAGAATAAATGATTACAGATAGCCATGAAAAGTATCATTGAAATATTTTGAGAGTAATCTTAATAGATAGCTATCCAGTTAAAATATTTTTACTCTTGCTAATTTTTCAGAACTGTTTAATATCCTTTCCCGAATCACACAAATTATCATATAAAAATTATAGGTATCTCTAACTTGGTAATATTTTGACACTCGTCTTTGGTAAAAATTGAATAATAAAAGCGGATAGTCATGCTCTCATGTAATGTGAATAGTGTATTCTGATTCTGGTTACTGTTCCGCGATAATGGTGTCGGTTTGAAAAGGCTGCTTATTCTCCTTATTTAATTGAAAACATAAGTATTATTCCTAATATTATGACCCCAATTATAACAAGTATAGGTACAATAAATTTTGTATCTCCTCCTCTAATAGTGACCTCCGTGGTTCCTGATCCTGTTTTGGTCTTTATAGTCTCTGAATATATTTTTCCTTCATCATCGAGTTTTTGAACAGCATCTATACCAACTGCCAAGTCATGTTCTGCTATTTTGCTATCACCAACTTTCCGAAGTAGTTCACCGCGGATTTCAATATCCTGTGCTTGAATTTTCTTAAGTACATTTAATTGTTCTTCTTTTGTAAGTTCATTAAATCCTATAGGCAATTTATTTTCTATATTAAGGCGTTTCAAACTACGCTGTTCGTCGTCGTACATACTCCTTCACCTCCATCCTTAAATCATTAAAAGTTCCCCACATAACACTAATTATGCCAATAGATATAATGCCAAAAATAAACAGAAAATTCCAAATTCCATTAGCATAAAGATAAACAGTAATCAAACCTATAATACCAAGAGCAATTAGTAACTTAACAACCTGTTTTATCATTGCATATCGAAGGCGAAGGAGGTTTTTTTTCTGAAGGTGTATATTTAATGTTCCTCCATGTCCTTTTACATCCATTGTTAAATCGTATTCCTGTGATGATTTTGTTTGTTGTAATTGGTTAATAGTAGAGAAAATATCTTTTAATGCAATATAACGAGTCGCTTGACTTACTTGCTCCTCTTTGTATTGATTAAGCGCATGTTCAAGAAGTATTTTTTTATATCCATCTTTTAATTTAGTAACCAACTTGGGCTCAGGTATTGTAATTTTCATATGTTTTGCACCAGGTGGTGGATACACGTCTATTTCAAGTTCGCAATCAAGCAACTGAATGTAATATCTTGTCACCATACTACCTTCCACCTTTGGGAGAGAGTTATAAATAAAAGTAATGTCCTCCCTGACTGCTGAATACGATATCCTTAAGCAGTCAAGCATTGTGTATTTTAGTACATTGAGGAATTCATTAACTTCATCTGAAGAGAAAATTTCCTCTACAAACCAATCAAGTTTATATTCTCGCTGAACAATTCTATTGGCAGCACCTTTGTAAGTATCAACTAATTCAGATGTTTTTATTCTATGTTTCTTTATTTCAGATTGCTGTTGCTGTATGATTTGTGAAATTTGAAATGAGAGTAGTCTGAATTGTTTTCCCGTGTCAAGAAATGGAGGAACACATGCAAGAATACGCTGTTCAGTTTGAGGTGACATATTAGTACCACCTGACTGCCATTTAACGAATGTTTGTTTCAGGTAGCGTCTGGGGCCATCGCCATATTTATGGGCATAGAAATCTGAAAATCGTTCGAAGGTAAATGAATCAAAATTGAAAAGTTCAGACTTTACATAAGCAAGAGATTTATAGAAAGATGAAAAGTTAGTTGTAGGCTTGGGTTGGGTATATGAGCCTTTACGAGGGTAATGCCAGTATCTACGAGAATAACTCATTTTTTCCCCGCCCTCCATACCCATGGAGGAATGGGTTCAGGCGTACCCCAAATGCCCAATTTATTCTTTCTAGCAATCTTCTCTGTTTCATGTAGACTATTATCGTTACTATTTACTTGATCATACCAGGCATAACCACTTGCGACCATTGCGCTATTAACAGATATCTTATTAACAAAAACATTTGCTACATATCGCCCATATTTACCTTTTTTATATGTTCCAAGGGTAATAGTATTTGTATTGAGTATTTTTTTTAAAGCTTCCTTTGATTCAAATCCATATTGTTGTCCTAATTCAGGTGCATCAATTCCCTGAAGACGTATACTCAAATCAATTCCATCGGAGCCGATAAGTACCAAGCTGTCTCCATCTATAACACGCACTAATTTGAATTCTTGTTGTCCAGTTGTGGCTAGCTCTGTAGAAGAAGGATTGAATTTAGTACCTTCAACATGTTTTTTATTTCGTATTATCGCAAAAGTGAAAACCGCAAATGCAATTAAAACAAAGATACCAGTAAACCAAAATACCCACTTATCATGGTTGTGTTTTTTATTCATTCTGTTACCTGACATAAAAAAGGAGTATAAGGCATTGAAATTTTAACTAATATACACAACGCCAATTAAAAGTCCAAACAATATTAACTTAAAATATGTCATTAGTTTATCAATTAGAAGAAAGCCTGAGTGTCACCCACACAGAAGTTGGGTGTCATGCCTACACTTTTCAGAAGCGCTGATTAAAACCGGCAGATGATAGGGGCTGAAAGTGCCCTATGGTGAAGGGTTAGCCACCCACACCAGCCCTGAGTCATGTGGCGATAATGGTAACATTATAGCTGAAGCGTTGACAAGGGAAAGTGCAGGTTGAGGAAAAGGCTGAGTGTCAGGCCTACACAATTCACATGCAATCAAAATAAAAGGAAATAACAATGAATAAAAGCAAGGATATCCGCTGGAAACAAAGGTTTCAGAACTTTGAAAAATCCTATCTGCTTTTAAAAAGAACCCTCGATATAAAAAAACCATCTGAGGCTGAAAGAGGAGGTTTGATTCAGTTTTATGAAATGACCTTTGAACTCGCCTGGAAGCTGCTAAGGGATTATCTATATGAACAGGGTTTTAGTGTCAATTCACCAAGAGAAGCAATCAAGCAGGCATACCAGTCTGAGATAATTGAAAATGGTCAGGACTGGATCGACGCACTTGAAGACAGGGACCTCACAAAACAAATATATGATGAAGAGACTGCTATCAAGGTTGTGAATTCAATTAAAGGGTCCTATTTTCCCTTGTTGAGTGCCTTGTATACCAGGCTTAAAAAAGAGGCTTAAGGATGGGTAATGGCCTGAAGGATAGAGACATGGAAAATATCATCAGGGCATCCATGGAATTACCTGAGATCGAAGAGGTTATTTTATTTGGGTCAAGGGCAAAAGGCACCCAAAAAATGGCCTCGGATGTTGACCTTGCTATAAAAGGGAAAAATATTACTGATAAGACCACGAAAAGACTCAGCTCAAGATTAAACGAAGAATTGCCGCTTCCATATTTTATAGATCCTTCATTATGAGACAATCCAAAACCGGGAGCTTAAAGAACATATTGATAGAATGGGTAAGGTTATTTACCTCAGATATTAATTCAAATGGTTTAGACCCTTCTGTATAATCCCGGGCAATTGTGTTGACACACAATGCGCCTGTTTAATCCGGTTTAATTTTTGATTCCCTCGAATTCAGGGATTTATCTTCAACAGAGTGTTTTGCCTGTTAAATGGACCTCAATAATGGTTACAGACTATAACTGTATATTTTTATAATGCAAAGATATTCCAATATGTTACAATACCTCAAAATAAATCAAGGAGGTTAAGAATGAAAGAATCTATTTTAATGTCCATAGAAAAACAGGCTGTAAAACTCTCTATTCAGGACCATATAAAACTGATTGAAAAATTGACAAAGCAGTTAAAGAGTAAAAGCATTAATTTAAACACTAAAAATGATTGGAATGATTTATATGGCCTTGGAAAAGGACTCTGGAACGATGAAGATGCACAGGATCATGTCGATGCACTAAGAGAGGATCGCATATGAGCCTTTCAGATGATCTTTCAAGTATTTCTTCCATATTCATAGATACTGCGCCGATTATTTATTACATAGAAGCTCATAAACAGTATGGCCCGATTACCAAAGAAATAGTGGATTTTCTCCAACCTGAAAAACTTACTGCATACACATCAGTTATAAGCTTGACTGAAGTGCTTGTTAAACCATTTGAGATAGGTAATGAAAATCTGGCTAAAGAGTTTTCGATATTTTTAACAAATGGCAGAAATATCAGTCTTATCGAAATAAATGCCAGCATTGCTGAATCAGCAGCCAAGTTACGAGGCAAATACTATTTTCTAAAGACAATGGATGCTATACAGATAGCTTCGGCTTTAAGTATTCCAGCAGAGACATTTATTACCAATGATCTTAGTCTCAAACAGATTGATGAGCTAAATGTCATCGTATTAAAAGACTACCTGCCATAGTGGATAATGGAAAGTGGCGTTTCAATATCCTTGAGTTGTTTAAATGTTAAACACCTATTTATATAGATCTAATTCAGTGTCACCTTATGTTTTATTTTGGTTTTTAACCTTCATCATAATTCCTTCTGTATAATCCCGGACAATTGTGTTGACACACAATGTTATCCTGAATAAATTAAATTCTCATAAAGCTAAGCCATTTAAAATAATCTTTTATTTGAAGCCCTTTTCAGCAAGAGGTAAAACCAATGTTCAAAAAAATAGTACTACTTTGTCTTTTTATAGTTTTTTTCATCCCTGCTGTTTCAAAATCCAATGAAACCTGTGATCGTGTCTGCCTTGAAAAATGGGTAGACAGGTACCTTGTTGCAATGCGGGATCAGGATACAAATCCTGAAATGTTCGCGCCTGATGTGAAGTTTACAGAAGACGGGGTGCGGTTGCCATTCGGCAATGAAGGGCTCTGGTACAACATGAGCGGTATTGGTAATTACAAATTTTATGTGCCTGATGTGGAGGCTCAGCAGGTTGCCTTCATCGGCACTGTACGTGAAAAGGCTGCACGAAGCGGGGTGGAAGCTTTGTCAGCCCTTGCCCTGCGTTTAAAGATAAGCAATAACCGCATTACGGAGATAGAACAGATCGTGGTCAGGCCGGACAGCGTCAACAGCAGTAATAATGACTTCCCGCCAACCGGCCCGGCTGTTGAGGCAATGGGCGCACCGCACCCGATTTTTAAAGAAACCATACCTGAAGACAAACGCATGAGCAGGAAGGAGCTTATAAAAACCGCTAACTATTATTTTACCGGGCTCGAAAATAATGATGGAAAGGGTTATTATCCGTTTACAGATGACTGTGTTCGGTTTGAGAATGGGGTGGATGTGCTTTTAAATACCAACAAGGAGACAGGGGAGAAGACCAGAACTACCTGCAAAAAACAGTTTGAAGAGGGGGTAAAAGGTATAGTAACACGCATTCGTGACCGCCGTTTTGTTGCAGTGGACAGGGAAAAGGGGATAGTCTTTGCCTTTGGATTCTTTGATCATGATTTTATACACTGGACCTGGCAGCTTGCTGAATTGTTCAAGATAGAAAACGGCCAGATCCGCCGCATTGAGGCCATATTCCACAGGGCGCCCTATGGAATGAATTCAGGCTGGAGCACCTTTGAGAAGGGCATCTCAAGTGAGATTCAGGATCATTAATCTTCATCCCATTAAGATCAATATTCTTACTGCGCTGATTCACTAAACTGGGGACTCTAATTTGGAGACACTATGACAAAAAAACCAGACTGTGAAGAAATGGAAAAGAGGGTCAAGGATTTAGAGGAGGAAATTTTAAGATATAAAAAAACCATTGAAATCCTGGCTGAGAAAGAGACAAGGCTTAATAAAATGGCCAATCAGGTCCCTGAGATGTTATTCCAGTTCGTGGCACACAGGGATGGCTCTTTCTCTGTCCCTTACTTTAATGATCGCGTATATCAATATACAGGATATAAACCTGAAGAAATCATGAAAGATCCCGCTATTATGGGCAAAAGGATATATCCGGATGACTTGGAACTTGTAAGGTCAAAGATAAAGCAGTCATTATTAAACCTGAGTGAACTATCACTGGACTTCAGGCTTATCGGCCCTGATAACGTGGTAAGATGGATTCAGTCCAAATCAATACCTCAATTGATGGAAAATGGGGATGTACACTGGGACGGGATATCAATTGATATCACCGGGCGAAAACTTGCAGAGGAGGCGATTCGGGAGAGCCAGCATAAATACCATGCATTGTTTGAAAAAATGCTTGATGGATGTTCACTTCATGAGATTATCTGTGATGATAACGGCAAGCCAGTCAATTATCGTTTCCTTGTTGTTAATCCTGCCTTTAAAAAAATAACCGGATTCAGGGACGAAGATATCATTGGCAAAACTGTGCTGGAATTAATACCAGGGACAGACCCTTTTTTGATCGAGACCTTTGGCAAGGTTGCGCTGACCGGAGAACCTGTCTCTTTTGAATATTATGTCAAGGATACAGGACACTATTATGTGATTACCGCCTATCAGCCGGCAGAAAGGCAGTTTGCCACTATATTCAAGGATATAACCGAACGAAAAAAGGCAGAGGAGGAGCTTGAACAGTCTCAGGAATATTTGAAAGCCATTATGAAAAATACAAGTGACTATATAGTTATCAGAGATAAGGATGGTTTTCCGGTGCTTTTTAATTCATCCGCTGAAAGGATTGCAAAAAAGGCCTTGGGAATAGATCTGAATGCAGGCATTAAACCTCATAAATTTTTAACAGATAAAAAAGAGGTTGCCCTGATGGAAAGCCTGCATAAAAGGGCATTAAAGGGTGAGGAATTCAAAATCGAATATTCATACCCTATTACCGATGAAGACATCAGACACTATGAGATCTTTTTTAACCCTATACTGCAGGATGGCAAAGTCAACGGGTTTATTCAGGTTGCAAGGGATATAACCGAACGCAGAAAAATGGAAGAGATGCTCAAAAAATCACATGACGAATTAGAAAAGCGTGTAAAGGCGCGCACTGAAGAGCTGCGAAAATCCAATGAGTCCCTTCGTGAAAAAACAATTGATCTTCAGGAGGTAAACACAGCGCTTAAGGTACTTCTGGAGAGAAGGGATAAGGATAAAGAGGATATTGGTCAGAATATTATTCTCAATGTAAAGGAATTGATTGTTCCTTATATCATGAAGCTGAAAAAAGGCCCCCTTACTGAACGTCAGCAAAGTTATCTGGAACTTTTTGAGACTGGTCTGCAGCAGATTATCTCACCTTTTGCACAGAGGCTTTCCTCAAGATATTTGTGTATCACCCCTGGGGAAATGCAGGTGGCCAATCTTCTAAAGGAAGGAAAAACCTCCAAGGAGATAGCTGAAATTCTAAACTCAACAGAGCGGGCCGTTGTTGCACACAGATCAAATCTCAGAAAAAAACTTGGCCTGAAGAAAAATAACAATCTCAGGACCTACCTGCTGTCGCTTCAGTAATTTTATACTTTAAGGTACAGTTTTTTACCGTAAATAATATGTGAATTAATTGATATGTACAGATGCGGTTTTCTGTAATAAAATTACAGTAAATTCTGGCGCCATATACAATGAGATTTGTAATGGATCCCTTTCATCTCCCTGGTTCTCTGTTTTCAAGGTGATTTGTTGGGATCAAAATCTGTTCAGGTCAAACCTGTTTGAAAAGGAGGAATGCAAAAATGGGATACCAGACAAAAGAATCCGAAAATAAGATTAATATCGTGTGCCGCAGCCTTTTTCGTGTTTCTCTCCTTGTATTTTCAATGCTATTCCTTTATTCCCTGCTGCCCTGGACAATGGATGTAAAGGCACAGGAGGGTCCAGGTGAAACAAAAGATGATTTTCTTTTTCAGAAACCAACGAAATACCTTGGTTTTCGGCTAGGGGCTTTTTTCCCTGATACGAGTAGCAACATTTTTGACATGATTACAGATGAACTAACACTTGAAAAGGGTGATTTTGATACCTGGGATTTCGGTGTAGACCTTGGTTTTAATATTCATAACAGGTTTGACCTGATTTTAAGCCTTGATACATCAGAGCGGACAAAAGACTCTGAATTCAGGGACTATGTTGATGATGAGGGGCTTCCTATTACACAGAGCACCAAATTTTCTCAAACACCCATAACAGTCGGTATCAGGTATTTGTTTATCCCCCGGGGACGTCAGGTGGGTCAATATGCCTGGCTTCCATCCCGTTTTGTTCCATACCTAAGTGCCGGTGCTGGTATTCTGAATTATAAATTTGAGCAGGCCGGTGATTTTATAGACTACTCAACAATGGAAATATTTTCTGCTGTTCTGAAATCTTCTGACAGTGTATGGATCAAATATCTGGGCTGCGGTGCGGATTACAATATCGTAAAGTCTCTCTATCTTACACTCGATTTCAGGTATTCGTGGGCTGACGATCATCTGGGCCGGGATTTTATGGGATTTGATCCTATTGACCTGGGCGGGATTCGTTTAACAACCGGCATTCAGTGGCATTTTTAATGGAGGTATATTATGTGCTCGATAAATCACCATTTAATAAATGGCCGCCAAACAGACAATTCCATACAATGGAAGAATCCTGCAAGGTTAACTTTGAATACCATATTACATAGCCTGTTTCTGTTTCCGGCTGTTCTTTTGTCGTTAATATCTGCTCCGGCTGTGATAAATGCATCTGAACAGCCTGATCCATCAGATTACGAAAAACTTGATACACGGCTTTTGCCATGGATCGGGTCATGGCGTCTGCTTTCCAGCGGGGCCGGCACAGACCAGAACGAACTGGTACAGGAATTTTTATTGACCATAAGCCCTGGTGACAGTGAAAATTCCCTGACCATGAAAGGATACAGGGATGGAAAGCTGTCAGCAGAGGAAAAAATAGTTGTTGACGGGCTTCGCCACCAAATAACAGAAGACAAATGTACTGGCTGGTATCAATACTCATGGTCGGAAAACGGAAGACGTTTACTGTTTAACAGTGAATCGAACTGCACAGGTGATCCTACCCGTAAGGTATCAGGGATGTCAATTTTTGACGAAAAAGGAGATTGGCTGGACATTCAATTGTTGCACAATGGTGAGGATTTAGTTACCAATACAAGAAAATACCGCAATGTTGACAGCGATTCTGTGATCCCGGGTGCAAATGCGATGACCCGCATCACCTCTGCCAGGAGCGCTTCAGGCAAAAGCTTTTCAATCGAAGAAATCATCGAACTTAGCGGCAAGGTTGAATCCGAGGTGCTGGAGGCAGCGCTCCTGGAGACAGGGAAACCCTTTCCTGTCAATTCAAAAAAGATTGCTGAGATGGCAGATCTAAAAGTCCCATCACGGGTGATTGATATTATGGTGGCCCTTTCATTCCCGGAAAAATTCAATTTGAAGGGCAAGGCAATAACACAATCACAGACACAGGGGAGAGAGATTAAACCCTATTATTATTTCCCCAGACCCTATAATTACTGCACCCATAACTACAGGTACTTTCCATGGCATTGGGCTCCATATGACTGTTACCCTTATGGTTATTCATACCTGGGCTGGTATTCCGGCTATGGTTGGTACTATCCGCTCTGGACATGGCCCCCCTATTACTATGACGGCGGGGGCGGTGGAGGAGGTGGCGGAGGAGCAGAGCATGGGAGGTTAATAAACGGGCAGGGATATATTAGAGACAGTTCAGGATCAACGCCCCGCTATGCTGTCCCCAGAAATGCGCCAACAGGGCAAAACTATCAACCGAATCAGCCGAGTCCCTCATATCGCTCATCCGCTCCTTCAAACATCTCAGGCAACCCCTCAAGAAGTTCCTCAGGCAGCTCTTCAAGCAGTTCACGAATTGAGACTTACAGTGCAGGTCCGAGTGCCTCCCCGAGCGGGTACAGCAGAGGTGAAAGGTAAATAAGAAATTAGTTTCTAAAACCTTTAAAAATCTTATCTTCTTATTAAATTTTTAGGCGCTGTTTAAGAGTATGGCATATAATCATGACCGATGAGTAGGCACTCCTTGCCCCCGCCTTTAGCACATCAAAAGAGGCACGTGGAAAAAAGAATTTACCGATTTCTACCCCTGCTTTTTTATTAAACAGTGTTGTTATTCCTGCGGGTTTCGTTCTATTTTTACGGTGTTGATAATTACCGCTTTTCTTGGCCTGTCATTCTGCCCCGTTTCCACTTTGCCAATTTTATGTACAACATCCATCCCCTTTATAACCTTGCCAAAAACCGTGTGGCGGTTATCCAGATGAGGTGTCGCCTCAAGGGTAATAAAGAACTGGCTTCCGTTTGTGTTAGGGCCAGCGTTTGCCATTGAAAGTATGCCCTCGCTGTCATGCTTTAGAGCGGGGTTAAATTCATCCTTGAATGTATATCCCGGCCCGCCGGTGCCGTTACCTATCGGGCATCCGCCCTGGATCATAAATTCATCAATAACCCTGTGAAATGTGAGTTTGTCATAGAAGTTACCCTTGCGTGAGGTCTCCTGCCTTCCTTCTGCAAGGTTTATAAAATTCCATACAGTTTCAGGGCATTCCTTAATAAATAGCTCTATCTCAAAGGTGCCCATGTTAGTGTCAAATACTGCCACTGCCCTGTCTAATTCCTCTTTGTAATCTGTTTTAGTTGCCATTTGTCCTCCGGGATTTGATATAAAATTTGGGGGATTATAGGGAATATAGGGCTCGGTGTCAATGAATATAGCGGTTTAGGCGATAGACTAAGTAGGCTTTAGGCTGAAGGTTTTTCTATTAACCTTGAGCCTTGCGCCCAGAGCCTTTTGCCTAATTTTTTTTATACCGTTATCACCTTGTCCGCTATCTGCATGGAGGTCAGGATATCCAGCATGTTGGTTGTCTCACCGGCCCTTTTTTTATCAAGAAGGTTAAAGTGTGAAAGGCATGTTCCGCAGGATAGTATTCGCACCCCGTTTTCCTCAAGTGCCTTAAGGTCATTATAGGCATCTGAGGTGTCGAGGGTAAGTTTTACGCCGCTGTTCATAAAGACTATCTGCCACAGATCATCCATCTCTTTTGCAGTCTTAATAAAATTGACCATGAGCCTTTTGCCAAGTTCATCATCCCCATGACCCAGGGTATTTGAGGAAACCATTATAAATATCTTCTGGCCGCCTGCCTCTTTTCCGGGGGCAGTATCTGCCTGAACAGATAACTCTCTGCCCAAAGAGCCTGTAATATAAAATGCGCCTCCCTGCTCCCGAACGGATGGTGAAAAATTTTTGGTCTTAAGGAACCGCGACACATTCTCTTTTGCCGCCTCATTATCCACAATAACCGTTATCCCGGTTACGCCCCCCTTTTCAATGGCCTCTTTTGTCTTAATGACCGGGGCCGGACATGCAAGCCCCCTGCAATCTAACTCTTTCATTTTTACTCCTTTTTAAAAACAAGCTTTCTGGATTCGGATTTTGAGGCATCAATGTAGAGCATTGTATTTCTTAACTGCTCTTTTTTATCAAGTAATATCTTGATCACCTCCATTACCTGGAAGGAGGCTATTATTGCTGGTGTTACAGCGGGCGCCCCCAGTTTCAATGCAGGGTTTTTTTCTAAAGGTATGGGCCCCCTGTTCTTGTCATAGATATTTTCCATGCCCGCATCATCCGGAAAGACCGCCATAACCTGGCCGATAAAGCCTGCCACTGCCCCGTGAACAAGGGGTATACCCATCTTTTTGGCGGCAATCTCAAGCAGGAACCTGTCAGGGATATTATCTAGGGCATCAATAACAACCCGGGAGCCAAAAAATATCTCTTCCGCATTATCCTTAGTGAGCCGCTTAATATATGGGGTAACATTAACTGCCGGGTTTATCTTTGCCACCTCTTCCTTTGCAACCAGGGCCTTTGGCCTATTAAGGGCATCAATACTGCTTAAAGCCTGCCGGTTCAGATTTGTTTCATCAAAATTATCACCATCCACAATTATCATGTTACCGATACCAAGCCTTGCCAGAAGCACTATTATCTGCCCGCCAAGCCCGCCAGCGCCTGTTACGCAAACCTTTGACCGGGCAAGGGTAAGCTGATCCTCTATGGTGATAGAGTCGAGATTCCTAATGTAGCGGTATGGTATAATCTTTAGTTCAAGTGCGGCAAGATAGATATCATAAAGACGGAGATTGCGTTTTTGGGCTATAACCTTTGCTGTCTCTTCCCTCAATACAGACCTTTCACGGCCTGCCTGATCTGGCAGTATTACAGCATGCTCGGTTATATCCTTTTTTAAAATGCTTTCTGTTGCCATTTAGTGGTCTCAGAAAAAATCATAACTTTACAAGAAAATCGATCATTGCCTGACACAGGGGTGAGACTGTCCTTCTTTTATCCCTGATCAGATAAAATGGCCTGGACATGATGGGCATCCCCTTAATTTTAACTGTTTTAAGTATGCCTGCCGTTACCTCTGTCTCTATTGCCCTGGACGAGAGTATTGAAACGCCAAAATTCGCCTTGATCGCCTCTTTAATGGCAGTGGTTGTCCCGAAACGCGCAACAACATTCAGCTCCTCAATACCCTTTTGTGATGAGGTTTTAAGATATTTCTCCATGACCTTTAATGTGCCTGAGCCGTTTTCGCGTAAGATAAAGGGCGCCTCAAAGAGGTCATCCATTGAAATAGACTTTTTTACAGCCCACGGGTGGTTTTTATTAACCACAAGCACAAGCTCGTCATTAAGGATCTTATGGCTTTCAATACCTTTGTTAAAATCATCTGCCCCGACAATGCCCAGCTCCAGGTCACCCTTAGCCACCATCTCTTCGATCTCCCTGGTTCCTGCAACAGTCAGTATTACAGATATAAATGGGTATTCTTCATAAAACCCGCCTATCATGCGCGGGAGGATATATTCACCGGGGATAGTGCTCCCGCCAAGAAGTATCTCCCCCTGTTTCAAACCAAGAAACTTTTCTATCTCAAGCCTTGCTGTATTTTTCATGTCAAGCATGCGGAGAGCATGTTTATAAAGCAGTTCACCTGCCTTTGTTGGTACACACTGCCTTCCCATGCGGTCAAGCAGTGTGGCTCCTACTGATTTTTCAAGATTTGCAATCCTCTCGCTCACAGAGGCCTGTGCCAGGAATACGGCATCTGCTGCCCTTGAAAAACTTTTAAGTTCCACCACCCTGCAGAAGATTTCTAGTTGTCTGAGATCAAAATCTATTTTTAACATTTGCATTCATCTATATTATATTTAAATGGAGGTTCTATCCCTCTCTGCGAGCACTATATCCTTTTTCATAAGACGCTTTCCCCTGTAGAATTCCACTGTTATCTTCTGCCCTATCTTTTTTCTGTTGAGGACGCTTAACAGTTTCCTGTTATCAGTGATCTTTTCATTATCTATGGAAACGATCAGATCTCCGCCAATAACTATCTGCATGCCCCCGATTATTGCATATCTGTTTCCGCCGTTAAATCCTGCCTGATCAGCAGGGCTATTTGGAAATACCTCTTGTATGAGCAAACCGTAATCTGCCGGAAAACCTAAAGCATAGGCTAGCTGATCATCAATAGCGACGCTCTCGATTCCCAGCCACGGGCGGGGAACACGGCCTGTTGTTATTATATTGTTAGCTATCTCCTTTGCCCTGTTAATAGGTATAGCAAAACCTATCCCCTGGTTACCTCCTGACAGGCTGAATATGGCAGTATTTATACCTATAACCTCGCCGCTGGAATTGAGTAATGGGCCGCCTGAATTGCCCGGGTTGATTGCTGCATCTGTCTGTATAATCTCATCTATCTCGATCCCGTTCTCAGTCTCTATTGACCTGCCAAGGGCGCTTATGATCCCTGTTGTAAGGGTATGTGAAAGGCCAAAGGGGTTGCCTATAGCGATTGCCTTCTGGCCTACCTTTATTTTGTCTGAATCACCAAGAGGCACCACAACATTAATCTTGTCCGGCGCTATTTTTATAACAGCGATATCAGAATAGGGGTCACGGCCTATCAGCTCGGCAGGGAGTTTGTCTCCGTTTGCAAGGGTGACCCTGATTTCCTGGGCATTTTCTATAACATGGTTGTTTGTTAGTATATAACCCCTGCGGTCTATTATGAACCCTGATCCCTGGCCTTCCGTAGGTGTGATCTGACGCCAGAAATTAACACTCAGGGTAACAGTGGAGATGTTTACAACCGCTGGGTGACACTCTTCGAATACCCTTATGTTTATATCTTCGTCATTGGAAAGAATAATCGGGCGGTTTTCAGATACCTTGGATTGATCATTGAAATCAAGGGTTTCAGCGGCAGGCCTTATTCCCGCATATGATGTAAGGTCATCTCTTTTAATCCATACAAAGATGAACAGGAGGATTACAACCAGGATAAGCTGTTTTATTATTCTTTTATCCATATAAAACCCCTCTGATAATGAATACTGTTTGAAATTGCTTCAATGTAAATTCTCTCTCTTTTTAAGTCAAGTAAACTGCAGGATCAAATCAACTGAAATATTTGCCTTTCTCCCGGAAAAGGCATGAATGACATTGACATATTTGAGATGCTGTTTTATGGATTTACCAGTATTCCATTCATATGATTAATTATTAAGGTAACTCTTGATATAAATATGTTACACAGACAGAGATTATGGGGGCAAATAATGTCAGCAAACAAAAAGTTAATTTTGATATTGGTATTTATTCCATTTTTATATGGTTTTTTCACATCTGCAATTTCCGCTGAGGATTTGAACACAGAGCTCTTTACACTTGAAAAAAGCGTTAAAGAGGCCATAGACAAAAACTGGGGCATAAAGGCAAAGGAGCAGGCAATAGAGGAGGCACAGTATGGCAAGAAAAAGGCAAGGGCAGACCTGCTGCCAAGGTTCAGCACCTCATACAATTACAGGCGTGAAGGGGAGGTAAATACATGGGATATGCAGTCACCGGATGATCCCAATGCCACTATCTCTGTCCCTCTTGGCACAAAAAATAATTACCAGTGGCAGGGGACAATTACCCAGCCCATTTTTACAGGCTTTGCTCTTACAAGCGCATATGAACTGGCAAAGCTCGGGATAGACCTGAGCAATATGGAGCTTGATATAGAAAAACTGGATATTGCCCTTAAAGCCAAAGATGCATACTTCAATATCCTTAAGGCCGATAAGGCGGTTCTGGTGGCTCAGAGCGCAGTGGAGTCTCTTAAGGAGCATCTAAAGGTTGCGCAGAATTTTTATAATGTGGGCATGATCCCAATCAATGATCTCCTTAAGGCAGAGGTGGAACTGGCCAATTCCGAGCAGAACCTTATCAAGGCTCAGAACGGGGCAAAACTTGCAAGGGCCTCTTTCAATATCATTCTTACAAGGCCGATAAACACCCCTGTTGAGGTACAGGATATACAGGATTATACCATTGAGCCAATTGATTTTGAGAGGTTTTATGGAGAGGCCCTCAGCAAAAGGCCTGAGATAAGGGTTATTGATATAAATGACCAGCAGATAGACCAGCAGATAAGGCTTGCCAAAAGCAAATATTACCCTGAGGTCACCCTCACATATAACTATACAAAGTCAGGCGATACACCATCTGTGAGCGGATCATCTGCGCTGCTGGATTCGAGCGGCTGGCAGGCAATGGCCAATCTGTCATGGAATATCTGGAACTGGGGCAGTGATCACTACTCTGTACGTCAGAAAGAGCTGAATAAAGAGCAGCTTATTAATACAAGAAGATCAATTGAGGACGGGATAAGGCTGGAGATCAAAAATGCAGTCCTTAACCTTGAGGAGACAGAAAAAAGGATACCCGCTGCAAAAAAGGCTGTTGAACAGGGAGAGGAAAACCTCAGGGTGAGTAATGAGCGTTATAAGGCACAGATAACAACAACAACTGAAGTACTCGATGCCCAGACCCTTTTAACACAGGCAAGGAGCAATTATTACAGCGCTCTCTATGACCATCATCTTGCAAAGGCGGCCCTGTTAAGGGCCTTGGGGGAATATTAAGGGTGGTGTAGCAGACTTGGTATGTAATTTTAACTGAGCGGCATTTGGGGGCTATAATCGTAGAATGAACTGGCACAAGGCTCAGGGCTCAAGGCACAAGGTAAAAGCATTAAATCTTTTTCGTTTTTCCCTGCGCCCTGCGCCTTGAACCTTGCGCCTGCTCGAATATGTTATGAATTACACAAAGGCAAGGAAGTCTAATAACTATATAGTTTATTGAAATAAACCAATGATAAAGATCTTCAAGGTTACAAAAAGTTATGGTGTCAGCAAGGCTATAGATGATGTCAGCCTTCATATCCGAAAGGGTGAATTTGTCTTTGTCACAGGCCCGAGCGGCGCGGGCAAGACCACTCTGCTAAGGCTCATATTCGGCGCTGATACCCCGACATCAGGCCAGATACTTATCAATAATATCAATCTGATAAGGATTAAAAGAAAGAACCTTGATCTGTTGCGAAGAAAGATAGGCTTTGTATTTCAGGATTTCAAGCTGCTGAACAGTAAAACCGTATATCAGAATGTGGCACTTGCCCTCGAGGTGACTGATGAGCGGCCAGCTGTCATCAGAAAGAAGGTGCATCAGGCGCTTAAGGCGGTCGGGCTTGAAAAAAAAGAGAAGGCATTTCCCCTGCAACTATCAGGCGGTGAGCAGCAGAGGGTAGCAATAGCACGGGCCATTATCAATAATCCCCTGATACTTGTGGCTGATGAACCAACTGGCAACCTTGACCCTGACATTACAAAGGATATCATGCTCCTGTTCAGGAGTATCAATATGGACGGCACCACTGTCGTTATTGCAACTCACTCAAGGGAACTCCTGGAAAACACTGAGCAGAGAATAATCATACTTAAAAATGGACAGATTATTAAAGAGATCAATTAGATGATTATAAGAAGAAGCATATATTTTTTAAAGACAGCCCTTTCCAATATGATGTATAACCGGCTTGTTCATATGATCAGTATCGGGACAATTACTATCTCTATGCTCCTTTTGGGTTTTTTTCTGCTCCTGTCAGTTAATGTTAAAAACTGGCTGAGCGACTGGGGTGAGGCCCTTTCAATGTCAGTCTATATTGAAAATGGGGTTGATGAAGCTGTTAGAAAAAATATTGAGTCAAAAATAAAAAGCCTCAAAGGGGCGGAAATAAAGGAATTCATCACAAAAGAGCAGGCAATGGCCAGCCTGAAGGGCCATCTTGGGGACCAGGCCGGGCTTCTTGAAGGGCTGAAGGCAAACCCTTTACCAGAATCATATGAGATAATCTTTCATGAAACAAAAGAATACAGGGCAGACCCTGAAAAAATAAAGGCAGACCTTGAAAAGCTGAAGGGTGTTGACGAGGTCCAGTACAGCAAGCAGTGGGTGGAACGTTTTCAGGGGATAATGGATATAATAAGGGTAATAGGCCTTATTTCAGGGGGATTTCTTTGTACCGCGGTACTCTTTATAACAACCAATACCATAAAATTAACCATATATTCACGGCGTGATGAGATCGAGATATATAAGCTCGTTGGCGCTACTGACTGGTTTGTAAGAATACCGTATCTGATTGAAGGCGTTATACAGGGTTTAGTCGGAGCCATTTTATCATATGGGATACTTTTTGGTATCTTTTCAGTATTTTCAATAAAGACCATTCATCTATTCGGGCTCCCACTGATCGATTTCCAGTTTTTGCCCCTTTCATACTCAATTGCCATAATAGGCCTAAGTCTGATTCTAGGGTTTACAGGCGGCCTGGTTGCCATAGGCAGGTTTTTCAGGGCATGAGCATAATGCTGTTCTCTTATCAGTATATTTACCATTTTACCGGTAATCCATATGTCTCTATTATGTATAGATATAAAAAAAATATTTTCATTGCCCTCATTTCCATGATTTTTTTACTGCCATTGTCTGTGGCCGGCAAGCTGAGCGAGGCCGAGATCAAAAAAAGGCAGATAGAACAGATTGAAAATGATCTGAAACTGGAAAAGGAAAAATATCTCAAATATGATGTTAAGGAAAAGGATCTGCTTGAAGAGCTTACCCATATTGAATCGGAAATCAGTGAGAAAAAGAAAAATCTTGATGAACTGGAATCGGAGATAAGCATTAAAAAGAGTGAACTCGGCAAGCAGCAGAACACACTGAATGAAATCCAGTCAGAACTGGATATTACTGAAGCTCTCATGATGAGAAGGATGGTGGCCTTTTATAAGAATGCCAAACGGGGTTATCTGAGGGTTTTGCTGTCCACTAACGATCTCAATATTTTGAACCATAATATGAAGTACTTAAGGGTGATAATGCATGAAGACCGGAAGGTGATGAATACCCTTGGCCTTCATAAAGCCGAATACAGCCGCCAGATGGCTATTTTAAAAGGGCAGCTTGATGCTGTTTCACGCCTTGAAGAGGCAGAAAATCAAAGCCTGAATGAATTGAAGCAGGCGCTTGAAAAGGAGGTGCTTCTTCTGGCCAGGATACACAATGAAAAGGAGTTTTATGGTGTGGCTGTAAATGAGCTTCAATCAGCGGCTGACAGCATGAAAGAGACAATTGCAAACCTTGAGAGCGTCTCAGAGAGGCAGAAAATCAAGCTGCCATCCGATTTTGGAAAGTCAAAGGGGAAGCTTCCTCTGCCGCTTAAGGGAAAGATACTGAAGAATGTAAAAAAAACAGGAGAAAGGGCGATTGAAAATAATAAGGGTATTTACATTGACGCTCCCTCATGCACACAGGTAATGGCAGTATTTTCTGGGAGGGTTGACTATTCAGGGGTGTTAAAGGGATATGGCCAGGTTATAGTTATTAACCACGGAGAAAGGTATTTTACCATTTCAGCATATCTTCATGAACTTAAAAAAAACAAAGGCGACACAGTTGCGGCTGGCGATGTGATAGGATATGTGGGAGAGGCAGGGCTTTCAACAGGGCCTGCATTATACTTTGAGATCAGAAAAGGGGATGAGAACCTGGATCCTTTAAAGTGGTTAAAAGTTAATTGACCTTTGTAAATTTTGTGGGGTAGAATATTTTTTTAAATCTGATCCTGACAGGAGTTAATTATGCGATTTCTCAAGAAAAGACTGTTTACAGGCGTGCTCACTATTTTTCTCATCCTTGCTGCTGTGATTCTATCCCATGGCAAGGGCAGTGAAGTCAAAACCAATAAATCTGCGGACGATGTTTACCGAAATATCGAGCTTTTTACCGAGGTCTTGAGGCAGGTGGAAGAAAATTATGTTGAACCCCAGGATACAAAAAAGCTTATAGAGGGCGCCATAAAGGGCATGATGCAGAGCCTGGATCCTCATTCAACATACATGACAAAGGAAGAGCATGACGATCTTAGGGTTGAAACCCAGGGAAGCTTTACAGGTGTTGGGATGCAGATTACTGTAAAGGATGATGTGCTTACTGTAATTTCAGCTATTGAAGATACCCCGGCTTACAAGGCAGGCATCAAGTCTGGCGACAGGATATTAAAGATTGATGATAAAACTACAATTGATATGACCTCTACTGAGGCGGTGAAGCTCATAAGGGGGCCTAAAGGGAGTTCAGTAAAAATCACTATCAGCCGTAAAGGTGTTGATAAACCGCTCGTCTTTAATCTGACAAGGGATGTTATCCCCCTCCAGAGTGTCAGAAGTTACAGACTTGATCATGAAATCGGCTATGTGCGCATAACCAATTTTCAGGGAAATACCACAGATGAACTCCTTGCCGCCCTTGCAAAACTGGAAAAAGAAAAACCGGTAAAGGGGCTTATCCTTGATCTCAGGGATAATCCGGGCGGGCTGCTTACACAGGCCATAGGCGTTTCTGATGTCTTTCTTGAATCAGGTGCCATTGTTAGCACCAAGGGCAGGATAAGCGAACAGGATATAATTGAGTCTGCCACCAAAAGCCCGACAGACAGGACATGGCCGATGGTTGTTGTCGTAAGCGGAGGGAGCGCCAGCGCATCTGAGATTGTGGCAGGGGCTCTTCAGGATAATAAAAGGGCCTTAATTCTAGGCACAAAGACATTCGGGAAGGGGTCTGTGCAGACCATTGTCCCGCTGTCAGACGGCTCAGGCCTCAGGCTGACCACTGCGCGATATTACACCCCGAGCGGCAGATCAATACAGGTAAGCGGGATAGACCCTGATATAGAGCTTGAGTATGCCCCGATTGAGGAAAAGGATGAAGAGGAGGTCACTTTTCCGATGAGAGAAGCAGACCTTGATAACCATATGGAGAATGAAAATGCTGAAATAGAGAATGTCTCACCTGCTAACAAAGAAGAGAACAAGGGTGAAGCCGGAAAAAACAAAGACCATCCAGATACTGGGGCAGAAAAGGATAATGACACCCTTTATATGGAACGGCTTGACAAGGATAACCAGATAAGGATGGCTGTGCAGGTGTTAAAATCATGGGGGGTAATTCAGCAGATAGAGTCAGGAGTGCCTTCCGGTAAAAAATAGTCTTTTTACCCAAATTATATGAAAAAAAAGAGGAAAAAAAGGTCTGCTGCTAATAAACTCAAATTAGGAATGGTTTTTCTGGTTCTTATTATTGCAGCAGGCCTCTTTGTTTTTAATTATGCTCACAGGACAATCCCTCAATCACCCCTTTTTGAAGAAGAGTATGCAGCCTCAAGCAGGCTCAAGAAGATTATTGATAAGGTTGATAAGGTTATCTATGAGTCATTATACAGAACTGGCATAAAAAAAGAGGCAATTACATTTTCAAAGGTTATCCCCAGACATGAAGCTAGTCTTGACTGGGATTTTACCGAAATCTCTATTACTGTAGAAAATCCGGATTTAATTAAAAGGCTTGAAACAATCGTTACAAAAAAAATAGCTGTGCTTGGGCCTGATATCCATATTAAATCTGAAAGGCCTTCTGCTGACCTGGCTATTCTTGAGATTGCCATTTTTAACCATTCAACTCACCGGCTGAAGCTCTACCTGAGTCCTGCAAAGATAATAAAAAAGAGAGATAAGCTGCCAAGGGTCGCTTTTATAATAGATGATATCGGTTATGATATTCCCATTGCTGATGCCTTTATGCAGCTTAAAATACCCGTATGCCTCTCTGTATTGCCTAGCGCACCCTATTCAAAAGAGATAGCGCAAAACATCGTAAAGGGAAAAAGGGAGATGCTCCTTCATCTTCCTATGGAGCCTAGGGGGTATCCCCTGGTAAACCCTGGAAACGATGCGCTTATGCTGAATATGGACAGAGAGACGATCCAGAATATAATAAAAAAAGATATACAAGGCCTGCCCGGAATAAAGGGGGTAAACCACCATATGGGTTCCCTCTTTTCTGAAGATTATATCAGAATGAAATATGTGCTTGAGGAGATAAAGAGGCATAACCTCTACTATATAGACAGTCGAACAACAAACCTTACAGTCGCCTTCAAGGTTGCAAAGGCATTAGGCGTACCAGCTAATGAAAAAAGCCTTTTTATAGATAATGATCTTGGTGAAAAAACATTGAACTATCAGATGGAACGCCTTTTAGGCATAGCCAGAAACAGGGGAGAGGCAATAGGCATAGGGCACCCGCACCGCGAAACCCTTGAGGTCTTAAAAAAATATACAGAGGAATTGATGAAGGATTTCGAGGTGGTCCCTGTGTCCGAGCTTGTTAATTGATACATATTTCCTCTTTTCTGTTTTCTATTTGCGCTTTTCTGTTTTTAATTGCTTTTTATATTGACTATTTTATGTTGCTCTGTTAAATATCCCCGCTCCTGAATGCATCTGATTAGTACATTCGTTCTTTCGGGAAAATAATTCGAGGTAATTTTAATTGAAAGTTCCCTTGCTGGATTTACAGAAGCAGTATGACTCTATCAGAGATGAGATAGTATCCGCTGCCTTAGAGGTGTTTGAAACCCAGTATTTTATCGGCGGTCCTAATGTCGAAGATTTCGAAAGGAAAATAGCTGATTACTGTGGCTGCAGATATGCTGTGGGCGTCTCATCAGGAAGTGACGCTCTAATATTGTCTCTGATGGTTGCAGGTATAGGTCAGGGTGATTCTGTTATCACTACACCATATACCTTTTTTGCTACTGCCGGCGCTATAGCCAGGGTTGGCGCAAGGCCGGTTTTTGTAGATATTGATGAAGATACATACAATATCGATCCGAATAAGATAAGGGAGTATATTTCAGGTTGCCCGGATGAAGAGAGGTCGCATCTCAAGGCAATAATCCCTGTCCATCTATACGGACAGTGTGCAGACATGGAGCCTATTCTTGCAATTGCAAAGGAATATGGCCTCATTGTTATTGAAGATGCAGCCCAGGCCATAGGGGCTGAATACAGGTTCAGTGATGGAAGCGTAAAAAGGGCCGGCACAATGGGTGATTATGGCTGCTTTAGCTTTTATCCTACAAAAAACCTGGGGGCTTTTGGCGAAGGGGGGTTAGTCACCATTAATGATGAAGCCCTTAATAAAATGCTCAGGATCTATCGTAATCATGGTGATGTCAAAAGATATTATCATGATTTTGTAGGCGGTAATTTCCGGCTTGATGCCCTTCAGGCGGTAATATTAAAAATAAAATTAAAATATCTTGACAAATGGACCGATGGAAGAATATATAACGCGTCCAGTTACAAAATGCTCTTTGAAGAAAAAAACGTAAACGATATCCGGCTGCCCTTTCAGAAGGAAGAGCGGCACATATATCATCAATATGTTATCAATGCAGGTGAAAGAAGAGACTCTTTAAAAGAGTAT
>CAYWRH010000017.1:19169-42426 GCA_964460435.1 uncultured Desulfatiglans sp. | reverse complement strand
TCGTATTGTTCATGATTCTTACACTATTGAAATACAGTACATAGACAAAGATAATGACAAATCCATGAGGGAGGTTTACGGCATCAAACAAAAAAAGAAAATATAAGTATTCATTTAATACTGGTTCCTAACCGGAACCATTGGAACCCCCTGCCCGGATTCATTGGAACCAACACCCCGGACAGGGTGGTTCTTTTTGCAGGTATATCCATAAAGGCACTGCCTTTTAATCATACAGGTGTCGCAGTTTTTAACCTGTTTCTTGGCGCATACCGATTTTCTGAAGGCATTACCGAATGCATCCCTGAATACACCGCCTTTATATGGCGGCAGAATCGTTTGAGACATTATTTTAAGATTAAACCTGAATATCTCACATGGAAAATATTGGAATAAATTTGCTGCTTCCAGGTCGGGCTGAATATGATTTACTAAACCAGTATTAATCATCTGAAGTTTTACCAAGCTAACCATGTAAACTTATAAGCACTATTTCTTTTTAATAATATAACCTGATGCAATGATCCTATTGATTACTCCAGCTAAAGTATTCCTATCAAATCTCTGTTCCGCAACTAGGATCTCTAATAATTTATTAAGATTTTTTGGGATTTTATCTTCCATATCTGCCACTGATGTAACAATCGTATTCTGCTGTTCAAGGTTCATGTCAGCAAATATCTCATTGATATTGGTATATTCCATAATAAAGCCTGGAATAGTCTTCAGCTCCTTTAGAATAGGGTGTTTGTTTTTTGTGGATAGAACAAAATGTTTTACTCCAAGCTTCTTTGCAGCTATAACCTTCTTATTAATCATACCAACCGGTTCCAGCATGCCATTTGATATAACATTAGCCGAATATACGGTGTAAGGGTCTTCATCTAATCCATATATAGCATTTACTAGTGACATTATTATTGCCAGGCTCAGACTCCAGGCCTCTGTAAAATGAAATTCACCGATATCGATATTTATATATCTCTTATGCAAATTAAAATTACGAAGTAGTGGAATGGACATTATCGGCCCTTTTAATTTTTCTTCGAGTGAATCAAACGGTGATTTTGTTTCAGCACCATCTGGTGTTTTGATAACAGGAACACCACATATGTCGATTATGCCCTTTTTGATGTCCCTATCAATAAAAGCGACACATCTAACTATTAAAGCCTTATTCCCTCCTTCTGAAATAGCAATACCATTTGCTACTCCATTATAACCACAAAGTTTTCCTTTGGCTGCCCAGAGCATTTTAGCTTCATCTTCCTGTTTGATAAGGGCCTTTGCCGCCTGCATAATATTTTTATTATCCATTTTTGAGCCGATCTCTTTTGCTGCTGCGGCTACGGTAGCATTCATGATCTTATCTATTAACTCTTTTTTTCCCATTTCTTAGTCCTTGACACCCTTAGACGTAAATTTTTTAAGGATATTTCTAAAGGGATTGATTATTCGTCATATCCCTTTTTTATCTTTTCTATGGCTCGAAGCACTATCAGGCTTATCTTATTGGCCTTTTCTTTTGGTATCTCTATAAACTCCGCTATCTGTTCATTTGATGGTTCTATTATTACATCCGATGACCTTCTTAACTGCTCAAGCCGTTTATTCTTTTTATCTATCCTGGAGCTAACCTCTTTATATTTATTCTTCTGGAAATCTGAGTTCAGCCTGTTATCATAGATCTCCTTCTGGAGTTCCATTATCTCTGCATGCACCTTTCCTGCAAGCTCCCTTTCCTTTTCTTTTGCCTCAGCCTTTTTATCCAGCCCTTCCTTAATAATATCCAGTTTTTCAATTATGTCCTTCTTGGACATCTTTGTGAATTTTGAAAGGTCCTGAACCTCATCTTCTGTTAAAGGGTCGTGATAGATAAGCCTAAGACGTATTATCCACAGCTCCTTTTCAGAAAGACGTTTCAACTGGTTCTCATATTCCATGAGCTTATTCTGAACATCATTAATATCAGCCTCCTCTGCTGTAGGATCAATTAATGTCTCCACAAGCTCTCTTTTGTTTTCAAGACTTACAGGGCCGTCTATAGATCTGGTGTAACTTTCTGCCTGTTTTTTTGAAAGGTTTTTAACAAGGTTTTTCTCCCTGAACCAGTCCATAGTCTTTGAGAAGCAGATTGACCTGAGCCATGGTTTACAATTATCTATGTTTTTAAGGGTGGACAGATCGTTTTTTCCTGCACGCACCTGTATGATCACCTCTACACAGATGTTCTGGATTATGTCCATATCATTGGCAAAATCACGCAGGCCTCTTTTCAGAAACAACCCTATTATGGTTGTCTTGATATCATCCAGATACCGGCGGAAGAATTCTTCCCATGCCTCATCATTATTTAAAAGGCAGATTTTTATCAGGTGCCTCTCTTTGAGTTTTGGAAATTTTATCTTTCTTAATTCGCCAGTTAATATTGTTTGTTGAACAGAAGTGTCAAAACGTTGAAAGAATTCGTCCAATGCCTCTTCATTATTCAGGAGGCACATCTTGATTAACTGCTGATTCGAAAGATCATTAATATTGATACCCATCAACCAGTCCATTTACAACTTGAATTTTGCTAAAAAAAATCGTGGGAAAATCTGAATACAAAAGACGAATGGTTTTCTATATAACAATAAAAAGGTAAAATCGATATATTTTTTATAAAAAAATGAACGTTTCGATTAATATGACATGCAAAAAGTGAGTAATATTGAGTTAAACAGAATTACTATGCCCGCCAGCATGGTTTATTTGTTGTATAAATATGCCTCAGCCTTACTCATTGCCTCACCTGAGCTTGAAGCCTTGCCCACATATGACCATCCCGCATAGGCTACATAAACATCCTTGTTAGAATGATCCCATTTTACCTCATAGCTCTTCCCCTGACCTGATTTTACCCTTCCTATAACAGTTGCAGACATAAGTAACCTCCTTCTTAAGTAATTGCTGGCGGGCATAAGCTTCTTGCCTGCCGGAATAAGACGAAGGATTTTATAAATTATTTCAATTATGGTGGATTACTTACTTACAATATTCACAAAACTTTCAACAACAAGATCAGTATGCCTTGCAATAATGTCAAAATGATTATCTGCATGCAAAAGGACACACCCTTCTGACATTGCACATGTAGCTATAAGAATATCTGTATGGGGAACCGTTATTCCTTTTCTTCTCAGGTTGAATGCAAGGGCACTTGCCTTGTCCCAGAGGATTTCATCTGTAATAATATCATCCAATGTCATTAAACGCGTCTTAAGGCGCTGATACTCAGAATCTGTCTTCGCGCCGGAAAGCAGTTCAAGGTTTATTATTCCTGTTGTAAACACAAGGTTGTCTTTTAATAGATTTTCAACTCGAGCCCTGATATCAGGGATAAATTCCTTCCTTAAGGCAAAAAGCCAGACTGAGGTATCAATAAGCGCTGGTTTAATCTGCATTTCTCAGATCCTTTAATTCATCTAAGGTTAGATCTATATCAAAAGTACCAAGTTCGTTTCTGAATAATTCCCTGTTATGGATTCGTACCAGAGATTGCAGACCTGCCTCAATTGCCTCTTTTTTTGTTCGTGCCCCAGTGGCATGAATTGCCTTTTTAAGGAGTTCTTCGTCTATAATTACTGTTGTCTTTTTCATAACCATCTCCTGATACCATTTATAAAATATGGATATTATATACATAGCATGTATACGGGTCAATGCGAAAGATAACCATTGCATAAAAACTGTTTATAAAACACATTTTCATTAGGGAGGGCTTTAGTTTATACTTTTTTATTAATTCAAAAAGGTGAGTCAACAGCCTATAAATAACAGTATGTTCTCCTTTTTGGCTTTTATTTCCAACTCTTTTGTAAAACCTTTTCTGGAGAATAATGCAAAATATTCAACCCTGTTATCCATGTTCCAGTTTACCATTTTAGACTTTTCCCTGAGTTCATCTAAGATATTTAACCCTACGAGTTTTGTGCTCCATTTACATTCGGCAAAAAGGATTTCACGCGTTCTGTCGTTTATGGCAATAATATCTATCTCCTCATTTTTCATCCACCATCTTCCCCACTTTTCAGGTGTAAATGGAAGCTTTTCCTCTTTTATAAGGATAGGTATATTTTCTAAACAGACCTTTTCATACACAGCGCCTGTAAAATTTGAGAAGTCTTCTTTAATAATGCTTAAGACATAATCCTTTTCCTGGATTTCGAGATAGCTCTGATATGGGAAGACGTACCTGAACCAGAAACGAAAATAATGATCTTTTATATAGTATAAACCCATCTTGCTTTTTTCAGGGTTCTTTTCTGTAACAGGAACCTGTCTCTCAATAATGCCAAGATTGATGAGCATGTCCAGATACTTTGTAAGGATATTTGCCTTGATACCGATTTTTGAGGCGATATTCCCTATTTTATGCTCTCCGCATGCAATGGTTTTAAGTATTGAAAAATAATTAAGTGTCTCTGTTACCTCTTCATTTAGGATGTAACGTGGCTCATCATAAAGGTAGCTGTTTTTTGAGAGAATATTCTCATGGATATTATCCAGCAGGTTTTTAACAGGAGACAATGTCTCTATATATTTGGGGATACCACCGGTTATTGCATAGTACTCAAGTCGTTTTTCGGATGGCACCTTTGGCAGAAACTTCATATAATCATGGAAGGTTACTGGCTCAAGCTTCATTTGACCGGTGCGCCTGCCATAGAGAGGGCTTTTGTAACTCAGGGTAGTAGAATACATCATGTTAACAAGAGAACCGCATAGTATCAGAAATATATTTTTCTTTTTTAACCTTTCATCCCATATCCTTTGTAAAATAGACGGGAAGGCAGGATTTACTTTGGCAAGATACTGGAATTCATCTATCACAACAACTATCTTTGTCTGGAATTTTTCCTTTCCTAACCAGTACTCAAAAAGGGTTTCCCAGGAATTAAAGGTCAGATCAGACATCAAAGGATCATCTATGGATCTTGACATAGCCTGATTGAACCTATTAATAAGCTCCTTTTCCACCTGCTTATCAGCCATAAAATATATGGCCTTTTTATCCCTTATAAACTCCTCTATAAGGGTTGTTTTCCCAACCCTTCTTCTACCGTATATAACTATAAACCCAGCCCCTTTTTTATGATATTCATTTTCAAGCCAGGCCAGATCATTTTCTCTGTCTATAAAATTTATTTGTCGGGACATAATATTAGCCATACCTCATAATTTTATTCGTATCTGGATAATAATGATATAAATACGAACATAACCATATAATGTCAAGAAGGAAAGAGTGGTATGTATTCTCCTCCGTGCTCTCCGTGTACTCCGTGGTTAAATCTATTTTCATTTTTTTGTAGTTCTATGTAATAAATCTGAGCTATTCACGTCTTTTTTTTATTGGAAACGAAGGAGCGAAGCTACCTGATTTTCTACTTTTATAAATCTAATAACCCGGAGAAGAAACCTATGGTTGAGAATAAAATGACATTTGAAGAGATACAAATGGGGATATTCAAGAATGCAGAAGATTATAGTGAAAGATTTGGTGTAAAAATTGATCATGATTTCGCCGTATTGAAATTGTTTGAGGAGGATGGCGAGTATGCACAGGCAGTTATTGTGCATAAGAAAAAATCAAGGCCAGAAAAATTCATATCTGAAGAGGAGGCAAAAAAACAACTTGGAGAGGAGCTTGTGGACATCATCGGCATGGCAATCATAAATGCAGATTTATTCAGTATTGATATTGAGAAGTCCTTAAAAGAAAAGTGGTTGAAATGGATGTAATACAAAGCAGAAGACAGTAGTCAGAAGTCATAAAATAGTAAAGAGCAGACTGCTGACTTCTTTAAGTTGCGGTACGCCAAGATAAACAGCCCCATCCGAAAAGGCTACGGTGGCCATGAGGAGACAGTAATAGTATAAAGAACTCTTATTCAACTAGGCTGGCTGAATCGAGCCAGTCTTCTAATCCAACATTCAGGTTAATATTATTTGTCTTTAACATAGAGAGGAAATCCCATGGTGTACATTTCATCTGTTGACATATCTCCTGGAGGCTCAGTTCTCCACGCTGGTATAGACGAAGCAGACGTTCTTGCCTGTCAACCGAGAAGCCTTTTCTTAAGACGTCACGGAGAAAGGTTGCCCTGTCCAGATTCAACTCTTCTACTATCTGGTCGATCTCATTTAAAAGGTCATCAGGTATTCTTATTGTTGTGGGTTTTGCCATTTTTAGCCTCCATTAAAGACAAAATTGATTCGGCAATAATCTCAGGAGAATATCTCCCGATACAGCCGAGTTTTTCTATAGCCTGTCTGGCACTGTTGAAGTCGATTTCATCCAGAATATACATATCAACAATAATTCTGGGTGTTATGATAAATGGTATTTTTAGAAATCTCGCTGCCTTTATGGCCTTTCCATCATCAGTGGCAAATAAGCAGTTTTTTGACTTAAGAGCCAAAATCAATGCATCCCTCTCTCCGGGATGTAGTGTAATGGGAATCTTTAATTTCATGGTATCAGGTTGTTCTACATTCAATAGCCCCCTGGTCACAAGATCATGTATTAAAGAAGCATCAGTATATTTTTTAGCCAAATCTAATGATGCTGTTTCATTGATTACAAAACGTGGAGCTATGATCTTAAACCGGGAACAAAAGGATTCAAGGATTCCGCATTTTGCCAGTAAAAATAGAACAGTGCTGTCAACGACTATCTTTTTCAAAGTTATTCCCTTTGTGTAATCGATTTAACAAAATCGTACACAATATATATATTGGTGTCAATTTTTATGTTTGAACATTACTTGTTTTATTATGCAGGGAGAAAATAAATGGAAACCAAAACAAACCTTCTAAGAATTCTGGTAGTGGAAGATGATGCGAGCCGGGTGGAGAAGATCAGGTCATGGATGCCTTCAGACATAATTATCAGCAATGTTACTGATACCGGTGTGGCCATGGCACAGATAAAGGCAGACAAGGGTAATGTGTATGCAGGCATTATGCTGGACCATGATCTTCAGAATCAGCTCAAAGTTGAGTCAAGCGCATATCTGAGCAGCAGCGACCTTATAAATGTTATTATCCATAATATAGATAGAGATGTGCCCATCCTTGTACATTCCATGAATCTGGCAATGGCTCCTGTTATGGTGCGCCGCCTTAAATTCGCCGGATTTGATGTAACAAGAATCCCTATGGCCGACCTGACAAAGGAAAAATTAAATGACTGGGTGGAATATGTGAGGGAATGCTGGGAGGACAGTATGGCATAGGGCAGAGAGCATGGTGCATAGCGTTTTTCGCTTTGCTCTTTGCGCTATGCGCTTAGCGTTATACGATCGGGTTTCTGCCTGAAATATTTTTTCTTGTCTTCCGTCTTTCATAATATCGAAAAAATATCATTAAAGGAGGGAACATGCCAATAGATTTGACAAATGGTAAAGAAGAAGTTCTGCCGGATGAATCACAAAAGGAAGACATTCCCAATACCTTACCGGAAAATGAAAAAGAGAAGGTAAATGAGAATACCATTGATAATGGCTACCACCCGGAAAAGGTGAACTTCATTTCAAATTCTGTTGAGAAACTGATAAACCGGAATCTTGATGCTAAAAAAATGCTGGCAGATGAATTGTGTGAGATGGGGCTGTCTGTAGATGAAATAATGGGGATATTGAGATTTTAGGGAAAGAGGCAGAAGTCAGAAGTCAGAAGATAGCCGTATTTAACAAGAAAAGGAGAAAAACAAATGGAGAAAAGACAATTTTTCCCTTATATATTTACCCGCAAAATGGGGAGTTTTGTAGAAGGTATTATCTGTATAGGGCTTAAGTCAATACTCAAGGGCGATCTGATGATTCCCCATTCAGATTTCTTGCATAATACCGAGATCTATAACCCTCTTGATCCATTAGTTCTTCAGAGGTCACGCGAGGCATTTATTCATGCTATATCCTCATGGGACCCGAATCTCACATTAGAACTGCATATCTTAACCTTTCCGGACATAACAAACAGGGCAATGGGCCAGGTGAAGATATCCATATTTGTAACAGGAGCAGGCAACTCTGAAAATGAGGTCAAGGCTTTACTTGCTAAGCACTATATCAATCTCATGCCCTTACTTACAGTAACATACCCTGATGCCGAGTTTTCACCCATTTCGGGCACTGAAGAATTCAATCTGAGGTGGCAGCCCTTTGAAAGGGGATATGCCGCAGGCATCCAGCGTAAAAAGGATCTAATAAGCCTTGCTGAACCTTTAAGCACCCATTCTATTGGTTTTGAGAAGATAATTAAAAGAGAGGAGAATAATAGGCACCTGATAATACATCCATTTCCATGGATTCCATCCCTTGATTCATGGGAACGGCTCATTAACCTTTTCATGGCTCAACTTGACCCGGTGCAAATGATTGTGAGGCTATGCCCTGATAATAAAAGCACGGAATACATGGATCTTCTTATTAAGAATATTAATACCTGTGATGATTTTCTGTTAAATAACAACAGAAACAATTTAAAGTCCTGTGAACAGGCTCAAATAATCAGGGATATTTCTATAAGGCAGATGTCATATCTCAGGGAGAGCCAGGTGAGGCTGGGCGTTTTTCTCCTTGCAGCAAACCCTCTGGACATTTCGCTTATTAAGGTGGCAGGAAGATCAATAATCGGTAGCATGAATATGGATAACTACCTATCTATTTTCACCGGTGGATTCAGTTATTGCGATGTAAAGATCAGTGATGCAATATCCACCCATTATTTCACTGAAAATAGTACTTTTACATCACATGAAGCAGCAAGCGCATTCAGACTTCCTTCCCCTCCCATGACTGATACTATTGGCCTTCCTGTTAAACTATACAGGACAACCTGTGCCCATTTACCGGATTTAAGCAATGATTCAAGGTCACAATTTAGACTGTTTGATAATATCCATAATAATATGCTGCAACCGGTGTATCTGGAAAACGAAGACCGTTTCAGGCACACATTTATCCTTGGCCAGACAGGGGTTGGAAAATCAACCCTGATGGAATCCATGATCCTGCAGGATATTAACAATGGAAAAGGCCTTGCCGTGATTGACCCGCATGGTGATATGGTAGAGAGTATTATATCCAACATACCAGAAAACAGGATAAAGGATGTTATACTTTTTGATCTTACGGACAGGGAGTACCCCATAGGTTTTAATATACTGGAGTATAGAACCATTGAAGAGCGTGACATGATTATTGATGAGCTTTATATAACTCTTGACCGAATCTATGACTTAAAAAAAACAGGTGGGCCTATTTTTGAAGCAAATTTCAGGGGCATGCTTAAACTTCTTATGGGGGATAAACCCAGAAAACACTATATACCCACCTTGCAGGATTTTATAACCTGTTACCTGAACAAGGATTTTCGTAACTGGCTTAAAAATGATATTGATGATCCAAACACCATAAACTTTGTTAAAGAACTTGAGAGGGGGTCAGGTGATTACCGTGTAGAAAACGTTTCTCCCTATATAACATCCAAGTTCAGCAGGTTTATTAATGACAGGGCATTAAACCGTATTGTGTGCCAGAAAAAAACAGCATTTGATTTTGATGGGATAATGGAGAATGGGAAAATTTTTCTGGTAAATTTAGGAAAGGGGAGGTTTGGAAGTGTGGTTAGTTCACTTTTAGCAAATCAGATAGTGTCCCGTTTCAAGATGGCAGCCATGAAGCGGGGAGAAATGAGGCATGAGGATAGAAGAGATTTCTTTTTATATGTTGATGAATGCCATAATCTCCCTTCTGAAAACTTTCAGGAGCTTTTATCCGAGGCAAGAAAATACCGTGTTGGCCTTATCCTGAGCACCCAGTATGCATCACAGCTAATAGACCCCGAGAGCATGGGTAATGATCTTTTGTCAGCAATACAGGGTAATGTTGGCACCATTATTCTGTTCAGGCTTGGACAGGAGGATGCCCAGCTTCTTTCACCCATTTTTACACCCTATTTTAACAGGATGGATATTGCAGGATTACCCAATTTTGAAGGATATGTAAAACTTCATTCTATCCATGGGGTCATTCCCCCTTTCAGTTTCAGGACTGAAAAGATGAAGAAACCGGCAGATAACAATAGTGCTAAAAAAGTAAGGGAAAGGTCACAGCGAAGGTATGGTGTAGATGTAAAGACCCTTGATACAGAGATGATCAAAAACCATAATGCATGGAGAGAGTTGCAAAAGGAAAGGGAGGAAGATATGCATCAGATTTCAGAAGAGGTATCACATTAAATTTCCTGATGAAGGAACATTGGATATAGCAAAAAGCGTTTAGGGATCAGTTGAAGCAGAATCCTGCAGAAGACGGGGATTTATTCATATTTAGAGGATTGCCTCTTTTTTAACCAATTATTTTCGTTTATGCTATCCTGTAAGATGAGGAATAGATAAAATGGCATGGAAAAAATCTCCTAATGGTTTGACACAAATGGGCAATTGGCCTATAAGTTCTGCATAGATAATTTTTGGTAAGAGGAGACCATAATATGGGCAGCAACCTTGCCTGGATAGACCTTGAGATGACAGGGCTTGACCCTGAAACAATGGTTATTCTTGAGATCGCAACCGTGGTTACAGATGCGAACCTTAACGTAATTGCTGAAGGCCCACAAATAGCCATAAATTATCCGGAGGATATCCTGGACCGGATGGAGGAGTGGAGCCGCACACATCATCAGGAATCGGGGCTCCTTGATCGTGTGAGGGCATCAGTGTGCGACTGTTCACAGGCAGAACAGGCGACCCTGAAGTTTGTCTCTGCCCATTGCGGCAAAGGGGAATCGCCCCTGTGCGGCAACAGCGTGTGGCAGGACAGGCGATTTCTCGCAAAACATATGCCTCTTCTTGAAGGTTATTTTCATTACAGGATCATTGATGTAAGCAGCATCAAGGAGCTTGCAGCTAGGTGGTATCCAGGGCTTCCGCCATATCAGAAGAAAAAGGATCATCTGGCTCTGAATGATATCAGGGAATCTATTGAAGAGCTGAAATATTTCAGGAAGAATATCTTTATTCATCCATAGCAGATAATTTTCAGCATTTCAATTCCCCTTTTGCTCTTGCCACTGCAAGGTCAAAATTTCTTGCCACAAGGCTTTCAAACTCCTTCCCTGTAAACTGCCGGTTGTTAAAAAGATACCATTTGATGCTGTTCCAGTATTCACGAAGTTCGCGCGGATCATTAATCTTTTCTATCAGGCCGGTTATCTCGTCAAGCTTTGTTCTTTTCAGGCTGTCATTCCTCAAATCATAAAGGTCATTCAACCTGTTCAGATGCTCTTCTTTAAAACCTATCTCAAGGGATCTCTCCATGAGGTCATTATAGATGGCATAAACCTCCCTGAAATCCTCTACATGCATCATGCGCTCCTTTGTCTGCTCAAGCATCATTTCTATGATCTCATTAAAACGCCTTTCATATGCCTTTTCAAGGAGCGCCTCATAATCATCTGTGTTGTAGCTGCTCTTTTTTAGAAACTTTAGTGTATAGTGAAAGTAGCTCTTGAGCTGATCCACATCCCTGATATTAAGCATGCGGGAGATCCTGCCTGGCATGTTGATCTCATCCTTGAAATGAATGGAGAGCACCTTTTTATTGTTGTCCTTTTCAAGAATGATACCGGAGCTGGCCTTGAAAAACCTGTCCAGCTTTTTTCTGTCATACCATATCTCTTCCATCTGTATCCGGCTTAATGCTACATTTACCGCCTCATATCTCCTTCTTATTTCCCTGATAATGGTTAGATAGCTTAGGCATGTTGGCCTGCGGTCATCGCTCCTGAACCGCTTTGCCCCAAGGAGAGAGAGAAGCAAAAACTTAATCAGGTTATCATAGCTAAGGTATATCCCTACATTTTCAAGGCCGTAGAGCCTGATATTGTCTTCACAAAGGTTTTTTAGAATAAAATGCCTTACGGCCTCGGGAAGTTTTCTTATATGGTTGTATGTGCGTAACGCCTCATAAAGGTCCTTTTCAAAGGTGGCGTAACCAACACTGGCATATTTTCTTTCCTGATATATGTACTGGAGCGGGATATGTACAATCATCATGGCAATATCCCTGAAATCCACATACCTTAAACCCCTCAGCTTGAAAAGGCGCTCAAGGGCAAAGATGAGTTTTCCCGCCTCACAGAAACGCCCTGACCCTGAAAACTGCTTGCCCCAGGAAGAGAGATACTCCGAAGGGGTTTCACCTTCAGGAAGGCCCTTTCTGTAAAATTCCTCAATGGCAAAAAAGAGCCTCCCCTTCTCACTGTAAAGCCCTTCCATGTGGGCCTCAAGGGTGGTTTTGCCTTTTATTATACGCAGACATGTATCCTTGAGACTAAAAAGCCTGATTGCTAGATCCTCCAGTATCTGGTCTTCTCCAAGGGCCGAGATCATTATTATTGAGCAGAGGAAAAATGCCTTGAATAGATCAGGGTCGCCTGTTTCCAGTATCTCTTTCATGGCGTGCAGCGTATATTCTCCCCTTACTATATGATGGAGCCTGTCATGATGCGCTATAAGAAATGTCAGGTATCTCCTTGCATCTTTACCCATGCCATATTTTTCAGGTATATTTTCCTTTAAAAGAAAGAGCGCCCCTGCCTGTGCCTGATCAGCTATGTTTATCTCTTTTATATATTTTTCCCTCAGAGGGGGGCTCATGCCTATATCCTGGAGGATAAAGGCCTTGATGAGGGCATCAAAGAGATCATGATTTTTTCTCAATTCCCTTGCAATAGCTGCGAGCTCTTCAAGCTGAGATTCATTTAAACCTACAATGCCTGCCGCATTGGGCCCGAATTCCCTCCTTGCTAGCCTGTGAAGGGCATCAACATCCTGGAAATCCTTGAGGTTGCCGTTTATCAGTGTCTGAAATTTTTTTGCGCAGATCAGCAGGTGATCTATAACAGCAGATTTTCTGTAAAGATTACCCTCCCTTCCAAGTTCACGAAGGTCATTAAGCTCAGGGAGAACAAGGTTAAGTATTGTGGGCGCATAGTTAAAGAGCCTTTCCAGGTTGCTGAACAGGCTGTCAGGTTTAAATAATACCCTTTTAAAGTTTTCCCTTATAGAATGCCTGATGCCCTCTATGGACTTTATCCAGTCCATCTGACGTTTCGGAAACCTGATCTTTCCTGCATCCTGGTTTATGAGTCTCTGGTGGCCCTGATAAAAATCCTCTATCTCGGAAAGCAGCCTTTCCATCTCCGTGAGCTTTTCAAGCGGGATATCCGACAGGCTGACATTCTCATACTTTTTGCTCAGCGCCTCCAGGCGTTCAAGTGTTGTATCTATATCAATGAAGGTGATATCGAGGCTCTGATCATTCTGGCTTAATGAGAGCTTGAAGCCTGTGTTTACGATAAAAAGCAGTTTGGTCTCATAGAGCTGGTCCGAGAACTGCCTCAGCATGGTGGGAGAAAGATACTCTATATTTACCCTGCTTGCCTCTTCCTCTATCTTTTTCACCCTTTCGGCAAGGTCTGCATATATGGAATCCCCAAGGAGTGGATTAAAATTGATAATGGTTCCCCTTGTAACATTTACTGTAAACCACAGGAGGATAAAGCCTGACTGGCTGCCCAGCCTTTCAAAAAGGTGTTCTGTGCCGTGAAAATCCATATTAAGAAATTTTTTGAAGATTGTGGGACGCTGCAGGGGGTCATCACTCAGGAACTTTTCTTCAAAATATTCTACATTCTTTATTAAGGTGATAATGCTCTCTATGCGCGCAAGTTTTTCATCATCATAGTCTGCAAGGGATTCCTTTTCCATCTCTCCCTTTTTACTCAACTCCCTCCAGCTCTCTATATACTGAAAATACCGCATCATCATGAGAAGCTTGTTAATAAGCCTGTTGTGTATTCCCCCCATAAGTGAAATCTTTTCATCAAGGAGGGCATCCCAGGTAAGCTCCCTGTTCATGGTTATCCTGAGGGCCGATTCAAAAAGATCAAAAAGCTCGGTCAGATGCACTATATCCATATCCACCCTTCTCGATGCCACGATCTCTGCCATTGTCATGAGACGGCAGTATCTAAGAAGGTTTATAGCATCCCTGTGGCTCATTGAGCGTGCAAGATCTGTGACCGGCTTCAGCTTTTTTTCACTCATCTTTCCTGCAAGGATCCTTCCGGCAGGGGTATGGCCAGTAACAATAAGGGCTATCTCCCGTAGTTCCTCCTCGCTGAAACCGAAAAAGCTCAGTATCTCGAGGTTTTTTAGCACCTTTGTCCTGTGACCCTCTATCTTGCCCGGGTTAAGCTGTATCTTTATCCTTTCCAGTCTGTTTATCTTCCCTATCAGCCTGATGATCTGGGTTATGCCCCCGTAGCGCATCTTTTTACTTTCAAAGGGCTCCCGTATCCTTTCAAGATAGCTTTCGGGCATGCCGGCATAGTTCTTGTTCTGTATCCTCTTTAACACCCTGAGCGTCCTTATAAGGTAGTCAAAGGAGTCCCTGTATTCAGCCAGGTAGGCCAGGGGACAGCCTGCCAGTTCAGACCTGAATACTGATTGCTTTAATTCGAGGACACCCTTTTTGATTTTCCTCTTCTGGGCAAGGCAGATGAGAAGGTAATCAGGCGTATAATCCTTTATCTCAAACCTTTTGTCCCATTCCGCCTTTACAGAATCAGGAAGCACAGATCTGAAAAAGATCTCATCAAAATAGATCGACATGAGCTTGAGCCATGACTTTTCCTGGTCAGGGATATTATATCTGCTGGTGAGGGGTATATCCAGATATGGAAGGGCATTGATCTCATCAAAGGAGAGCTCTGCCAGGTTTCTTCCCTTTAAAAGCCTTTCCCTTGATTCCTGATCCTGATAGACCTGCTCTATATATTTCTCGAAATCAAAGATGTTTACTTCAACAGTTGAGGTGTCTCTTGTCTCATATCTTTTTTCTGTCCTGTAGATATGGGTGAAAACAAGAAAATTCTTCTGCTCCTCAATGGTCTTGAATGTGATGGTTGCGTTCCTGCTGCTCCTCTGTACATTGCGGTGGGCTACTATAAAAAGTTCACCGTCCGGCTTAAGTATCTTGTATATCTTGTCAAGGGTGTAAAGCAGGTAATTTTCAAGCTGGCTTCTGTTTGGAGCAACTGTTGAGCGGTTTAGGGAGAGCTCCATGTTGACTGTTTTATAGAGGTCCCTGGTAATGATTACAATATCAAGGGTGGTTTTGAGGTCACGAAGCGTTTCCTGTGAGTCAATTATAATAAACTCATGCTCCTTGAACCTGAGTACGAGCTCATCAACAATCGGGTCTGTCGCATGTGTCAGTATGCCTATGGAATGGCTCTCCTGCATGTATTTTTTGGCGTGACCCTTCACAATTTTACTGATTTCATCGGCCTTGATCCTGATGTTTGTAAGCGATGTGGCAAGCAGATGGCTCGGGATAAGGTAATATGGGGCGCCAAGGCTTGAGAAGCGTATTAGGAGGCTGATCTTTTTATAGATGCTGTTTATCTTGCGGTAGTTTGATTTTACATCATCAGCCCTGTTCAGGTCTATGGACTGAATTATGTTTTGATCTGCCTTGCTGAGCCTGCCGCATATCTCAAAAAATCCGAAACCATATGCGTTACCTCCATAGCGGCTCGATAAAAGCGGGGGGTGTCTCCTGGCAGCCACTGTTCCAGGAGGGATATCAGCAGGGTCAATACCCAGTTGTCCATACTCCTCGGGTTTTATTATGCCAAAGGGGTCGCCTGAAAGATCAGTAGCGCTAATAATGTTGTTTGCCTGTGTCAATCTTGCACCTTTTCATGATGGCTCATCCGACCAGTTACTACTTTATAGCGGTATATGACAATAATTTCAACTGATTAAAGTTCTTTTATAAAAGGGGGATTTCAGGTATATTTTCATATCTTTAAAACATGGGGAGCCAGATTATGGAGAAGGGCGGCGGATTCAGCAGGATTGACAGGTCAGAAAAAAGGATGCACGGCATGAGGGGGCTTCTTGTGTGCGGATACCCTGAAGAGGAGAGGGATACTTTCATTAATTTCATATCAACACTTGACATGGAGGCGCTTCCTGTCATCTTTTCGGTGAACACAGATATTGAAAAAGGTGTTGGAGAGCTCCTTACCCTGAAGCACAAGGAGGGTATAATAGGCCCTTCAGATATGCCAAGGGCAGTAATAATGTCAGGGTTGAGCCATGATGAACTGCACAGGCTTATGGATGCATACAGGGGCGCAGGGTTTGTGAGTCAGATATGGGCAACCATTACCCCTCACAATGAAACATGGACGCTCAAGGCCCTGCTTATAGAGCTATTGGCAGAGGCAAGGGCAATGCAGAAGAGGCAATAATGATTTTACCCGGTGCAACAGACACTCTTTGCATACATTGTCCAGGCTAATTACGAAATAATAAGCAAAATATAGAGGCAACAATGCAAGACATCCCTCCATGCTTGATATATATAGATAAGGATGGCAAATGGTTTCACAATGGCGCTGAGATGATAAACAGGGCCATTGTGCTTGATTTTTACCGCCACCTTGTAAAAGATGATTCCGGCACCTACATCATTAAGCGGGGTAATGAGGCCTGTTATGTTGAGGTGGAGGACACCCCATTTATTATTACAGGGGTGGAATTTGAAGAGGCAGATGGAGGCAGGGAAAGGGTTCGTCTTTCCCTGATTGATGAGACACAGGAAACCCTTGCGCCTGAAACCCTGATTATCGGCGATAAAAATATACTATACTGCACTATTAAAAAGGGGCTCTTCAGGGCACGCTTCAGCAGGGCTGCATATTATCAGCTCGCTATCCGCATAATAAAAGAGGGAGATAGATACTATCTCCCTCTTAATAATAAACGATACTATTTTAATCTCGCGATCTAGATTTTCAGATATAAATTTTTAACCTGAGAGATTTTATCTCAAAATTCTCCGTGTCCTCCGTGTTCTCCGTGGTGAATGATTTTTGAAACTTCTATTCCACCTTCAATCAGCTTCTTACTTCACCCGGTCAAAATAGCTCAGGTCTATTTTTGCCTTGGCCTTCAACTTTGCTATCCAGTCCCTTATGGCCTCCTGCCTTTTTCTGTTGGTCAGGTTCTCTGTATAGCTCTCCTTTTCCTGATTGAATTTGGCCTCATCAATACCCTGTCTCTCTTCAAATCTGATAACATAGGCCCCTGTCTGATTCTCAAACACGGTCTCAGGGAATGGCTTATCCTGGGTCAGGTTAAATGCCGCCTCACTAAGTCCCTGTGCAGGCCCTATCTTTTCCGGGTTCCCCTCTCTTGTAAAATAGTCTGTTGACTCAGGTGTCTTACCCTTTTCAATGGCAAGCTCTTCCCACTTGCCTGTCTCCTTAAGGGTCTTCAGATAGGCGTTAGCTGCCGCCTTTGCTGCCTTGAGCGCCATGCTGTTCACATAATCGGCCTCGACAGCAGCATAAACCTCATCAATCTTGGGCACATATGAATCCTTTTTATCTACTACCTGCATTATGTAGAATTCACTATTCTGCTCGATAACCTCTGTCAGTTCGCCCTTTGCAAGGGCAAAAAGGGTCTCAGCGAGTTTTGCGTTATTCATGATTACTGGCGCAGGTTCAGACTGTGAGAAAAAATCGGTTGTGATGTACTGCTCATTATTTTCAGAGGCATACTTCTCAAGGTCAACATCGTAGGGCATCTGGTCTAAAAGGCTCCTCGCCCTTTCATCTGCCATGTCTATGCTTTTTGTTCTTTTAAGTATGCTCTCTATCTGTGCCTTTGCCTCATCATATGTCTTGACTGATCTCTCCTTTTTATCTTCCACCTTTATTATGTGGTAACCATAGGTTGTTTTTACCAGGTCGCTTATCTGGCCCGGTTCAAGAGCAAAGGCCGCATTTTCAAATTCTTTGACCATCTTACCCTGTGTAAAATAGCCCAGATCCCCGCCCTTTGTCTTTGATGAGTCTTCAGAGAATTCTGTTGCAAGCGCCGCAAAATCCTCACCCTTTTTTGCCCTTTCAAGAACGGATGTTGCCTTTTCCTCTATCTTTTTGACCTCTTCATCGGTTGCGCCTGGTGCGGTTTTAAAGAGGATATGGCGTGCCTTTACCTGTTTTTGCTGTGTGAACATATCTATATTGTCTTCATAATAGGCCCTGAGGTCATCCTCTTCCAGGGTGATCTTATCCATGAATTTTTCAGCGCCTATCCTTATATAGGCTATTTTAATCTTTTCAGGGACCCTGTAACCCTCTTTCCTTTCATTAAAGAAGTCTTCCAGGGCCTTCTTGTCTATGGCGACAGAGGCCTTGAACTCCTCAGGCGTAAACTTGACAAAACCGACCTTTACCTTTTCATTAGCATACCTGTATTCATCAAGCACATCCTGGGTGCTGGGCACAACAAAGGTTGTCAGTAACTGTGCGATCTTTTGCTGCAAGAGCTCTTTTGTGTATTCCTTTTCAAATGCCTCCGGTGTGGTATGGTTATTTGAGAGCAGGGCACGGTATCTCTCTTCATCAAACCTGCCGTTATCCAAAAATGCCGGTATCTCAAGTATCTTTTCCTGTATCTCGGCTTTTGTAACCATGAGCCCCAGTTTTTCTGCCTCCTGGGCTATAAGCTTCTGCTCAATCAGCCCCTCTATCGCACGGTTTTTAAGGTCAAGGGCCTCAACCAGTTTATCGTTCCAGAAGCTCTTGTACTGATTCTGAAAGGAGGTAAGCAGGTCATTATAGGCCTTTTCATACTCTACCCTTCCTATAGCCTCCCCGTTTACCTCGGCAACCTTAATGCCATCATCAGTATTGAATGAGTAACCAAAGTAGAAGATAAAAACCAACGCAATTACCCCAATCAAAAATTTAATGATCCATGACTGGGCATGTTTTCGCATCAAACTGAGCACCATTTTTTTAAGTCCTCCGATATTTTCCTTGTAAAAAAGCTGTTTATTAACATTATCTATGGCCACTGTCCATATTATTCTGGGTATCCTGCACGGGCAAAAAATTATCTGATACAATAAGTTTTGGTTTACAAAAAGGGGATAAAACTGCTATTGATTTCAGCCTGAAAAATCGTATGAGGGAAAAAATGGCGGCAAAAAAGGGCTTGCGTGTGGAAAAGATAGGCGGGACATCAATGACAAGGTTCCCAGAGATAATAAAGAATATAATCCTTTATGATATGGATGATATTTATAACCGTGTTTATGTGGTCTCTGCATATGACGGCATAACAAATATGCTCCTGGAACACAAAAAGACCCGTGTCCCCGGCATCTATAAAAAATTTAAGGACCATGAAGATTACAGCTCCTCTTTAACAGAGTTGAAAAATCATCTGTTTGCCATAAATGAAGGGTTTGTTAAGGCAGGTCTGAACCTTGATGAGGCAAACAGTTTTATTGCAGAGCGCATAGACGGGGCATTCAGCGTATTAAAAAGCATGGATACTGTACTGGCCTCAGGCTATGTGAACAGAAACGAGGTGCTTCTTGCAGCGCGTGAACTGCTTGCCTCACTTGGAGAGATGCACAGCGCCTTTAACTCCGCCAATATCTTAAAGAATCTCGGTTATAACACCACTTTTGTTGATTTGAGCGGCTGGCAGGATGACAGGGAATTATCCATTGACGGTCGCATAAAGGATGTCTTTTCAACCCTTGACCCGGGTAAGAGCATCTGCTTTGCCACTGGATACACCAAGGGCGTTGAGGGCATTATGCGGGAATTTGACCGCGGATACTCAGAGGTAACCTTCTCAAAGGTGGCCGTGCAGCTTAAGGCCGAGGAGGCGATAATTCACAAGGAATATCACTTAAGCTCCGGCGATCCGAAGATAATAGGCGAGGAGCATATACACCCGGTCTGCAATACAAACTTTGATGTGGCAGACCAGCTTGCTGACGTTGGCATGGAGGCGATTCACCCAAAGGCCTCCAAACCTCTGGAGCTTATGAGGATACCAATCAGGGTAAAAAATGCCTTTGAACCTGAGCATGACGGCACGCTCATTACCAATGAATACAAGTCTCTTGAATCAAAGATCGAGATCATTGCAGGTTCTGACAGGGTGGTAAGCCTTGCTGTATATGAGCCCCAGATGGTGGGAGAGGTAGGCTTTGACCTCAAGATCATGGAGGTTTTAAAGGAGCATAATGTCTCATACATCACCAAGATGACAAACGCCAATACAATAGAGGTGATCATTAATGAGGATGATTGCACAGAGGCGCTGGTTAAGGAGCTTGAAAAGAGGTTCCAGAGCGTAACAGTCACCAATACCGCTATTGTATGCGCCATTGGCACCAACATTGCCAAACCGGGAATTTTAGCCGCTGCAACAAAGGCCCTTGCTGATGAAAGGATAAATGTAATGGCCATTTCCCAGACATCAAGACAGACCAATATGCAGTTTATACTGGAAAGGGCAGATTTTAAAAAGGCACAGCAGGCGCTGCACCGCGCAGTATGTGAATAATCTTGAGGAGGCAGAGGAGATGTAGAGGTTTTGAAAATTAAGCTTTGTGAACCCCGTCTCCTCTGTGATGAAAATTATACGTCTATCAAATACTCCCAGGAAACTGAAATAAATTTTTTCAGTCTCTTTCATCTATAACACCAAAGCAAATAGCCGGGGGCATTTTCTAAATTGAAGGGGAGCCTATTATCCAGAGAACTCCATTTGCAGCCCTTTCAGGGAAGGGCACACCCCGAAGAGTGCCGGATCAAAATAAAATTTATAAAATCCCTTGAGAGCCTGCACATAACATTTGAACTGCGCACCAGACTTGATACCCTTGTTATCCCACTGTTTAATCCATCAACAGCAAAGCGAACAGATAAGCTGTGGGAGCACACCTGCTTTGAGATATTTATTGGGAGCAAAGACGGGGAAGCCTACAGGGAGTTCAATCTCTCGCCTTCCGGTGACTGGAATGTATACTTATTTAAGGGCTACCGGGAGAATATGACAACAGACCCGGCCTTTACCTCGCTGCCATTTGATGTTCGGGCAGACCCGGAAGATGGACTTGATATGACAGTTAAAATTGATAATGCTCTTGTACCCGTAACAGCAGATACCCTTGTCGGGATATCTGCAGTTCTTGAACACACAACAGGTATAAAGAGTTACTGGGCAATAAACCACCCGAAACCCAACCCTGATTTTCATGCAAAAGAGGGATGGGTTGCTTTAGAAAATCAGAATTTAAATCCCGGCAGTATCTGTTCTTAACAACATCCCACCAACACCGCATATAAAACCGTGTTGTTCATCTATAAAATATATGCTTTTCTGAGGCTGATGAGTGCCCACAAAATATTCTTCCCAGGTTGCACCCGCATCATCTGTATGGAGTAAAAATCCATCATTACCGCTTATCCAGCCGGTCGTATCATTAACAAAATGAACATGGGTATTTGCACGGTTACCCACCTGGTTCACTGTCCAGGTGTTGCCTGAATCAGTGGACCTGTAAATCTTGCCATGTGCTGAAACTGCAACAACAATGGTTGATGTTACATACTGGATATCTGCAATCTCCTCGCCACTTTCCGAGTGTACCTCTGTCCAGTCAACTCCTCCATTTATTGATTTCAGTATTTTGCCCCAACTGGTGCCAGCAATGATGGTGTTTTCATCCTGAAAATCCGCACACATGAAATGATTGGTCACGGCACTTGGGATGGCAACCCAGGTATCTCCTCCATCAGTGGTTTTTCTTATGATGCCATACACTCCCAGGATGTAACCCACGTTTGGAGCTGGAAAGGCTACCCGCATGAGATTTGCTTTGGTTCCATTGACAGTGACCCCAAGGTCGACGGAAGTCCATGAGTTACCTCCATCAGTGGTTTTGTAGAATGTTCCATAGCCTCCTACAACCATGCCAGTTGTAGGAGAGGTAAAATAGGCTGAGTATATTACCATATTGTTACCGGGTATATTTCCTTCAGTCCAGTTAATACCACCATCAGTGGTTATCAAATATTTTCCCTGACCGCCTCCTACGAAACCAAACTGCTGATCCATAAAATAAATCGAATAGTTATCTACTATTGAACTTTCAGACAGATATTCCCAGTTCTGGCCGCCATCTGTGGTTTTCATTATGCGTCCATAATTCCCGCACATCCACCCAATATTGGCATCAGCAAAGTGTATCCCTTGCCATACCCCTGCGTCTTCCCCAGGAGTAAAGTTCCAATGAGATCCCCCATCTGTAGTTTTAATGTAGACTTCTCCACTACCTGCGCAGAAGCCGGTATTAATGTCAGTAAAATAAACAGAGTACAGGTTCGAATTTACAACCTTTACCTGTTTGACCCATGTCTGGCCTCCGTCGGTTGTCTTTAATACAGTACCCTGGTACCCTGCGATATAACCGGTAAGGTTGTCTAAAAACTGAATCGCTCTCAACTGCTGTGTAACGCCTGAGGGTTGTGTCGTCCATGTTGTACCGCCATCAGTTGTTTTAATGATTGTTCCATTATCTCCAACTGCCCATCCGGTATTCTCATCAATAAAAAAAACACCGAATAAAATCTGGGATGTTCCAGAGTTAAGAGAAGTCCATGTCAAACCGCTGTCAGTTGTTTTAATGATAGCCCCATTTTCACCGGAAGCATAAGCAGTATCTCCTGAAGGGCAATGAATTGACCAAAAATCCCGATCGACCGGAGCAGGAACAGGAGTCCATGTTTCACCCTGATCAGCGGTCTTTATGATTACCCCATTTTCACCCACAGCCATACCTGATAGAGAATTAAAAAAATCCACACCATACAGGAATGCTTGTGTGCCGGAGTTCCTGTAGCCCCAATTCACTCCCTGATCTGTTGTTTTAAGAATATTACCCCTTGCACCCACAGAAATTACTGTCTGTGCATCCATTGCGTGGATTGAAAAAAGCCCGTTTCCCTGGGGCTGAGGATTTACCGATTTCCATGCCTGCTGGGTATATAGGACAAATTCAGCTGTTATGGATTTGTCAGAATTCATGTTAATCCGACTGGAAGATATATCTGCACTATCTGCCCCAGACCATCTTTTAAATTGATACCCAACCGCTGGGATTGCTGTGAGAGTAACTGTTGTACCGGAATCAAAGGTGCTGAATGCAGGATCGGTTGTCACTGTACCTGCCCCAACCGGGGTTATAGTTATTTCAAGTGTTTGTCCTGTTCCCTGATTTGCGGTGGTAAAGGTCACCTCGTTTCCATA
>CAYWRH010000017.1:0-19069 GCA_964460435.1 uncultured Desulfatiglans sp. | reverse complement strand
GGAGAAGAGGATGTACCCCAGCATATACCCCTTTCTGTCACACTCGCTCCACCGCCGGAAGTAACATTTCCCCCGCCTGTGGCGGTGGTTGTAGTGATCTCGCTTATCGCAATTGTTGTAACAACAGGTAGACTTTTTGTCTGACCATCGCGTGATGTCCCATGGTGATCTGAGCCACATGCTGAAAAAAGTATCAAAACACTTAGTGTGAGGCATATTATTTCCAGTAATCTCTTCATATTAACCCCTTGGTTAGCTGACTATCCGATGTCAGCCATATTGAATAATTAAACGTTTATAAATTTTACAATTCGGAAAGCTTGTACTTAACTATGGAGGGAAATGAAGTAAATAATTGTTATGGGCTAATTATGGGCTATAAGTGCTTTCAGATAATACCCTTTTTCCTTGCTGCAACAACCGCGCTGTGTCTGTCGCTTGCTTGAAGCTTTTTATAGATGTTTCTTATGTGTGCATGCACTGTGTGGGTACTGATAAAAAATTTATTCGAGATCTCTTTGTAAGAGAGGCCCCTTTCAATGGCCTTGATAATGCTCTTTTCCCTGCTGCTTAGAAGATACTGCTCTTCAATTGATTCAACCTGGAACTCCTTTACCACCTTGCGTGCAATTCTAGGGCTCATGGGAGAACCGCCCTGCTCCAGCTCAAAAAGGGCGCTTATAAGATTATCCGGGACATCCGATTTAAGTATGTAGCTTGAGGCCCCTGCCTTTAAGGCTGCAATTATCATATCGCGGTCTTCAAATACAGTTATTACCATGGCCTCAAGTTCGGGTAATATCTCTTTGGCCCGGCTTATGAGTTCCACACCGGAGATACCAGGCAGGCCCAGGTCAGCAAGAAGTATGTCGGGTGAATGGTCTTTAAGGGAGAGAAGGGCATCTTCCGCATTCGTAAAAGTGCCCTCAACCTTTATCTGCGGTTCTTTCTTAAGTATCTGCAGAAGATTTTCTGTAAAGAGGATATCATCCTCAACTATTACAAGTTTCATGGAATCACCCCGTTATTCATATTTTGCGAAGTCAATGGGACCTCAAGAGTAATACTCACCCCTTTATCTGATGATATCACAATCTTTCCGTCAAGATCTTTGGCCCGTGCCATCATATTGTTCAGGCCGCGTCCCCTCCTTCTGTTTTCCTTTAACCCTGTCCCGTCATCCTCAATTAATAACCTGAAAATACCATCAACTTTATCAGCCGCAACCGTTATATTATGGGCGTTTGAATGTTTGATGCTGTTTGTTAATGCCTCTCTGTATATCCTGAGTATATTTAAGAAGAACAGGCTTCCCAATTCAATGTCTTCTGACAGTATGTTTGAATTAAATTGAAATTGGATATCGTGATTAGAGGTCATGATCGCGCCAAGGTGGTGCAGTTCTGAGATAAGGGTTTCAAGGGTCGCTTCTGATGAATCCAGGCTCTGGAGAAATGTACTCACCTCAAATATCCCTTCCCTGGAAAGATCAGCTATAGTAGAGAGGGCTTTTTTCTCATCTTCAGCGGTTGAATTCAGGGCATTTTCAGAAATAAGTTTGATATTAACCGCAATACCTCCAATGCCATCGTGGAGATCCTTAAGCATTGCCTCCTTTTCCAGCATATGCCGTTTCTCTTCTGCCACCCTTGCATTTATCTCTGCCATGTTTACTTCATAGAGGATTGCATTTTTATAAAGGGCTTCACCCTGGAAAAGAAGTGTCTTTAGAATTGCTAGGTCTTTAGCGGAATAAAATTTTTTGTTTTGACGCTTGCCAATAAGAAGCAAAAACTCAGTTTCATCATGCCAGACCATAATGAGGGCCACATAATAATCATCTTTAAGAAGGTTTGAAAACTGAGGATATTCCCACAGGTTAATAGCACCTGAACAACCTTCAAAGAGTTTGAGCATATCCATGTCACCCTGCGCCTTTTTTGTGAAAAGGGTTATTTTCTTCGGCTGAAATATCTTACTGATCACATCTTCAAGGATATTAAGGATATTTTCTGAGGAATTGACTGAGGACTCCCTGTATAAAAGTCCCATTGCCTCGGTCTGATCTATATCTATCCTTCTGAAGATTCTTCGTATAAACCTTCTCACCCGGTCCCTTAAGATTATGTAGAGAGATGCTGTAATAATAAGTGAGAATATAAACATACCGATTGAAGGTATTTGTTTAAAATGATTGCCCAGCATACCTATGAGCGCAAAATCCCCGACACCTAAAAGGATAAGTGTTATTGTGTAAACAAATGTGCCTTCCAGGAACGCATCAATATCCATTAGCCGGTATTTAGAGATGGCAAAGGCCATAGAGAGTGGGATAAAAACCAGAAAAAAGCCGAGCACGGTGTCATCCATCAACCTTTTACCAAAGATCAACATGGGTATCGCATTTATGAGCACCCATGGTCCGAACCCGAATAAAAACCCGGCGGCTACCCATTTCATCTGTTGCCTGTTAACTGGTTCCCTGTAATAAAAATAACCATACCCGATGGATATGATTGCGCCCACAGCAGGTAATGCCATAAGGATGTTAAGTACAGGGATATGCAAAGATGCAATCAAGGTTAAACATATGAAATAATACAGGGGTACAAGCCAGGTATATCTTTCAAGGAATCTTCGTTTTTGCGGAAGCAGAAGACAGAAGTGGTTTAGAATTACAATGCCAAGAGGCGCACAAATGACATTTATAATATTCATAAGCGCGAGGTATGAGGGGTAATATACTATTTCACTCATAAGAGAGGTTGCATTGGTGATAAATATAAGCATCATGACAATGCACATGAATAGAAAAACAGGGGCTGTTGACCCTGAATCGGATTTATAAAATACAATAATGCCTATAAGAAAAAAGATCGACCCTGTAATAAAATGGAGAAATACCATATTGGCGAGAAAGGATGCCCCGGCCTGCCGAGGTGTGACGGGCACAGCCATTAGCCTGCCATCACGAATGATCTGAAACATGGCCTGTGATCCGGATAATTCCCTGTAAACCTCTTTTTTTATACTGAACCACGAAAATAGCTGAGCCCTGCTCTCTATATGGATATTGTCTTTCAGAAGGCTGAGAAATTCCGCATCAAGATCATTTATCCTGATGATAACATCCCCTGTTTTCAATTGACTCCATGTCTCAGTTGATGAAACTATGTAATGTTTTTGATCCTTGTTCCATGCGAAAGATATGCCCACTGTGGGCGCAGTGTATAGATAATAGACCGAGCAGGAGATAAGAGAGAGATATGCGGTAATGAGCGCAATTACCACAATCCTTTTAGATTTTTTAAAAGAATCAGGAACCATAATATCTCATAAATGTAACGCCCTATACCGAGGAATCAGGCTTGATTTATTTACCGACTATTCTATTATCTTAAAACACAGTAAATGTGGACTACTTTATGAGAGGCCACGAATAATTTTGACAGCGCTGTATATTTTCCATTATAGTCTTTCCATAAACCCTCTTAACAAATCATATCAAAGGAGACACATATGGCAGGTATTATGAAACTGAAAAATGTTTTACGAGAACCCAATGTAGTTGAACTAAAACCCTGGAAATCCATCCATGACACAATCAAGGAGCCCATGATTACAGGGCTTGGCCCAATGGATATCAAGGACTCAGCCCTTGCAATGGGATTTGCCCGCATCACAAAACCGGATGTGCTTGGCTCACCAACCCATGCACACCCCTTTGATCAGTGGATATACCTGATCGGTGAGAGTAAAAACTTTGTTGACTTTGATGCGGATATAGAATTTACCCTTGGCGATGAAATCATCAAGATCAATTACCCCTGCTATATCTTTGTGCCCAAGTACACAAAGCACTGCCCCCTTGATATAAAGCGGGTAGGCAAACCATTTATCTTTATAGATGTAAGCATTACCCCTGAGGCATCTGTAAGACCTGAAAAGCTGTCAAAGGTGGTTGGCAGGCCAAAGTATATTGCAAAAAACAACAAGCCAAAAAAGGGTTCAAAGAAATCAGAGGCGGCTGAGGCGCCTAAAGCAGCCAAGGCAGTAAAGGCGCCAAAGGCGGCAAAAGCTGCCAAGGCAGAAAAGGTAAAAAAGACTGCCAATGCCCCCAAAAAAGCAAAGGCGGCAAGGGCTCCAAAGACAACAAAGGCTGTAAAAGCGCCTAAGGTAGCCAAGACTGCTAAGAAGTCAAAAACAACAAGGAAAAAATAGGCATTAAAAAACAGACCATCTTTTTGCTAACAGAGAGGTAAAGCAAGCAGATGGTCTGTTATTATGTCAGATATTAAGCGCTAAAAGGTCTTAAGCTCCTCCATCTGCTTTTTGTAGCACTCAGGACATACCCCGTGCGAAGGCCTGGCCCCTGAAATATCCTTTACATACTTTTCCACTGAAACCCAGTCGCCGGAATCCTCCATTACCTTTTTACAGTAGCTGCATATAGGGTAGATGCGGCTCAGGTCATTAATCAGGCGGTCACGCTTGTCTATCTCTTCCTTTGCATCGACTATACGAAGTGTAAGTTCCACCATCTTTTTGATCTGTGCTATGAGCCTTATGTGCAGTTCATTATGGGCGTTCTGCTTGTTGTCTATAAAACAGACAGTTCCAAACTGTCCGCCATCAGGGCGATCAATGGGCATGCCCACATAGGAGATCATATGAAGACCAACAGCAGCAGGGTTATCTCTCCATTTCGGGTCATCAAAGGCATTGGGAATAATATTGAGCCCTTTACTCTTGAGCGTATACTCACAATACCACCCGGAATCCGGATACTGGGACACATAATTGGCAGGATAGGGGTTGCCTTCTGTTTGGCTTGAGAGGAGTATCTCTATCTCTTTGCCGTCAAGCCTGGTGATTAGACCTGCGGGAACACCCAGTATCTCTGAGGTTTCATTAAGGAGGCTCTGCCATTCGTTCAGGATATCATTAGTCAGTTTCTTGCGGTCAAAAGGATTTTTATCTATCTCTGCCATTGTATGCACCCCCTTGTGGCCAAATGGTTAATAGAATTATACACCAGACATGTTTCTGATTCACCAGATTTTTTATTATCTTTCAGGCAGCGAAGATAAAGGGAATTTTAATCCGGTTTCTTTTTGTTCGCATACTGGCTGATATGATCAAGTATCCTTAAGATCGGAGCAGTATCAACATGGCGCAGCAATGAACCAATATATTTTATCTGCCTCTTTCTTGCGCCATGAGCAGAGATTTTGCGGGCAAAGATTACAGCCTCCCTGATTTCAGCGGAAATATCAATCCGCTCCAGCTCATTGTCAGAAAGCCGTGTGAGTCTCTCGCCTAGCTCCTGCCTTGCATGATCATCCTTTTTAAGCCTTGTCCTGCTTAAAGGGGGCTCAATATCCCCTTCATCTTCATTAAGACTTTTTTTATCAGGCGCCTCTCTTTTCATAAAAATCTTTTTTTGAGTTCTGTTTTAAGAATCTTGCCATTCGGGCTTTTGGGGAGTTCATCAACAACAAAATATTCCTTTGGCACCTTGTACCCTGCAAGGTTCTGTTTCAGATACTGCTTGAGAGCGACAGGATCAAACTTATGACCGTTTTTAAGCACTATACATGCGGTTACCTTTTCGCCATATTCCCTGTCAGGAAGCCCTATAACAGAGCACTCCTGCACACATGCGCAGGTATATAACACCTCTTCCACCTCGCGGGGATATACATTTTCACCGCCCGTGATGATCATATCCTTTACCCTGTCAACAATAAAGAGATATCCATCCTTGTCAATATATCCTGTGTCACCAGTCCTGAACCAGTCGAACCAGAATGACCTTGCAGTCTCCTTTGAATTATTCAGATATCCCTTAAATATGTTCAGCCCGCGCACGCATATCTCGCCTATCTCACCCTGTTCAAGCGGCTTGCCAAGCTTGTCCCTTATCTGTATCTCCATCAGGTTAGCCGGGGTTCCGACAGAACCGATCACGTGCCTGTGATAATGGTTGAATGTTACTATGGATGCGCTCTCCGTGAGGCCGTAACTTTCAAAGATATTCAACCCTGTCTTTGCCTTCCACTCTTTAACTACCTCTGCGGCCATGCTTGCAGCGGCAGAGAAACAGTATGTGACCGACTTGAACTTCTCCTTGAGGTCGGGTATCTCAAGCATCCTGATATAGATGGTTGGCACTGCAAAAAATTTGGTCACCTTGTGGCGCACGATTGCATCAAGGGCCATATCCATATTAAATGCGGGCTGAATCACTATTGAGCCTGAGCTGTAGATAGTGGAGTTTACTATGTGCATCTGTCCAAAGACATGGTTTAGGGGCAGAAAACAGAGGGTTATATCCCTTTCGCTGCTCCTCTCATAGCGGGCCACATTTGAGATGGGATAGAGGATATTTATATGGGAGAGCATGGCCCCCTTTGGAAGCCCTGTTGTACCGCCTGTATAAAGAATGGCTGCTATATCATCCCTTTCCCTGTCAATGGTCTTGAAGTGCGGGTCGCCGCTTGCTGCAAGTTCAACACAGCTCATAGCCCCCTTTTCTGTTATGATATGCTCAGGCCTGTATCTGTTATCTCCATAGTCAAGATCAGCAAGCCGTGATTCCGATGTGAAAAGCACCTTTGGCTTGCAGTCAAAAAGTATCTTAAGAAATTCATTTTTTGTTAAACGATACGAGAAGGTTACAGCAACAGCGCCGCACTTAAGGGTGCCAAAGTAGAGGGCAACCCAGTCATAACTGTTCGGGGCGCAAAAGCCTACATAGTCTCCGGGCTGCACACCCAGCTCAACCAGTTTTGATGCAAGCCTGGTTGCATACTCATTAAACTCTCTGTAGGTATAAACCCTGTCATCCTCTATTATTGCGTCCTTGTCAGGGAAATATTGTGCTGAGTCCTCAAGAATAGTAGCCAGATTCACTGATATTCTCCTTCAGTATTTTTAAGATTTCCTGCTCATATAGTATAATGAATTTAAAAATTCAAGATAAGCAGACAGCCTCAAACATGGCTTTTTCCTGCTGTTATTTACATGTTTAATTAAAAAAAGTCGAGTATTATCCATTAGTTTTTAATTTTTTATTGCTACTAAATCAAAAAATTGGGTCTTATTTCTATATTTAAAACTTGATAGTCATTTCAGTGTGAAAATAGATGGGTTGACCAGGAAAAATATTTAATTAATGTCAATCCAGGATTCACCTGTTTTTGAATAAACACCAGTTATAAGTCCTCCTCAACCGGATACTCATAATTCTGAAATGTCCGGGCAATCATGATATCCATAGACTTGAGCCTCTTTCCCTGCTGGTTAATGCGCTCAAATATCTTGCTCACATCTGAGGTTGAATAACCGTAAAGGGTGGTAACAGGCAGGCAGTAATTATCAAATAGATTCTTTAGCTGTAATAGACCTTTTTTAATCTCACCGGTACAGTCATCCCTTTCTAAGAGGCAATCTATAATCTTGATGCCCTCAATGAAGATATCATGAAGCGGTACAAGAAAATCCTTGCCTGTCTCTCTCTTCCTTCGCATGTACTCCCCGGCAAAAAAGAATTTTTTGTTGTAACCGTCAAAAAAAAGCTGATGGTCAAACTTATCACGCTCCTTTGCCATGATATTTTCCTTGTGCATTGACATGAGCATGGAGGTTGCCCTCTGCTGCCCGTCCAGTATATATAGATATCTCTTGGCCTTGCAGGCATCATCATAATATATTGCGCCGCCGGGGCGCCTGTGGATATTCAGCCTTGTGCCGGTTTCCCAGCAAAGTATGTTTCCTATGGGGTAAAATCTGTAGATGCTCTCCCACAGGCTTATTATATCATCCTCGCCCCATACAAACTCACGCTGAAATGAAGGGATCAGGATATGACCTGCGGAGAGGCTCTTCACAAAGGCGATAATTTTTGTATCTATAGTCTTAATTCTCTTTGTCACATTTTTCTCTTTATCTGCCATATGAATCATATATTTATTATGCTTTTAATATTATGATAGATACCTTAAAATTCATTATCCCTCAATACAATATACGAAAGGCTTAACAGCCTGAAAAATAGATAATCTGGAAGTGAGCGCTATGAACTATCAGGAACTGCTCAGGGAAAATAGCAGGTTAAAAAATGAGGATGAGCCGCGCCTGGATACACTTTTTCTGGTAATGCCCATTTCCTGGAAAGGGACACTCCAGCAGTATGCAGGGAGGCTGCACAGGCTGTATGATGGTAAAAAGGATGTATTGATATACGATTATGTGGATGTGCATATCAAAATGTTTGAAAGGATGTATTGCAAACGCCAGAGCGGGTATGCCTCTATGGGATATAAGATTAAAGGCGATGCTGTCGATTCGGAAGCAGTGGATATTATTTATAACAGGGAAAACTTCTTACCTGTTTTTTCAAATGACATGTTAAGCGCAAAAAAAGAGATCCTTATTGTAAGCCCCTATGTTAAGAAGAGAAGGGTTATGCAGATGGCGCAGCATATTGATGCTGCATTTCGGAATAGTGTGCGGGTAATTGTTATTACAAGGCCGATAGCAGATTTTAAGGAAAAGGAGCAGAGCGCCATTGCCGCTGCATTGGATATATTAAAGGATATGGGAATAAAGGTTATTTTCAAATCCAATATCCATCAGAAGTTTGCGATCATGGATCAAAAGATATTATGGTATGGCAGTATCAATCTTTTGAGTTTCGGGGAATCAGAGGAAAGCATTATGAGGCTTGATAGCTATAATATTGCTAATGAGTTGATAAAAAGTGTAGAAGCGTAATAATAGATGCTGTAGTTATTAAGAGAACAAAATCCCTTTTAGTAGAGATGAATTATTAAGAGAAATTATAAAAGATTTTTCACCTTCCAAGTGTTATTAATGCTTGGCTTATAACTTATAACAACCCTTGACAAGCTTATATTATAAGAATAAGGTGTCATCATGAAACATATAAAATGGAACCCAAAAGCCCTTAAACAGTTGCGGAAAATTAGAGATTTAAATACCAGAGAGACTATTTACAATGCTGTAGATGATTTGAAAAATTTTCCGAATTGTTCAAACGTAAAAAAAATAAGAGGTCAGGAGAAATTCAGGCTCAGGGTTGGCAGATGGAGAGTATTCTTTACCCAAGAATTCGAAATTCTATATATCGAGGAGGTTAAAATTAGAAATGAAAACACCTACTAATATTCAATATATTGAACAAAATGGGAAGCCTGTTTTTGCAGTGATACCATATGATGAATATCTTAAACTCTTACCACCAGAAGATGTTACGATACCTCATGAAGTCGTTGGCCTCGTTATCAAGAAAGGAATGAACCTTGTAAAGGCATGGCGTACACATCTTGGACTGACGCAGTCGGAGATTGCAAAAAAGGCAGGGATTACTCAGGCCGCCTTATCACAAATGGAAAATAACGAAAACACATTAAGAACCGCTACCCTTGAAAAACTTGCCAAGGCAATGAATTTGACAGTGGATCAATTAAAAGACTAATCCAGCAGGAGCTCCTTTGAAAGTTTTACTTATAGCGCCCCCGATACAGGATTATTACGATACAGAGATACGCCATTTCCCTCTGGGGCTGCTATATCTCAAGGCTGCCATTAACCATTTTCACCCGGATGTTGAGGTAAGGATAATCGACTATCACCACGGTCGCGGGAAAAGATCTATCCCTGTGCCCTGTGAGCTCAGCTACACCAGAAAGTACTTTACTAAAAATGACCTCTCGCCATTCAGTTCATTTTACCACTATTACCATTTCGGTGAGGCATTTGACGCCATCATGGATGAAATAGGCCTTATTAACCCTGACCTGGTTGGCATCACATCCATGTTTAGCACCTACTATTTTGAGGTACAGGAGATTGCATCTAGGCTTAAAAGGCAGTGCCCCCATATAAAAATCGTGCTTGGCGGCGCCCATGCCTCAATTATGCCTGAAGAGATAATTAAAAACGGCTGTGCTGATTATGTGGTGATCGGCGAGGGCGAACAGGCCATTGTGGAGCTTGTCAGCCACCTTAAGGGAGAACGTGGTATCAATGATGTTGCCTCTCTGGCCTATAGAATTGATGACAAGATAATGTTTAATCCGGTAAAAAATTATGAAATAGAGATGATCCCATCCCCTGTTGACAAGGGGTTTGACTACTCTCTCTACAGGGTCAAAGATAGGCCCATGTGCATGATACTTACATCTCGGGGATGCCCCTATCAGTGCAGCTTCTGCACTACCCACAGGGTCTTTGGCCGTGGTCACAGACAGAGAAAAATAGATTCCATCATACATGAGATGAAGCTCTATTATGAAAAGGGGATAAGGTTCTTTGATTTTGAGGATGATAACCTAACATTGAACAGGGACTTTATAATCGGTCTCTGCCGCAGGATAGAAGAGACTTTCAAACCGGATAAACCTGCGCTGACAGCAATGAACGGGGTATCATACTGGCATCTGGATAAGGATATCCTTAATGCCATGAAAGATGCGGGGTTCATTAGTCTTAACTTGTCACTTGTTTCAAGGGAGAGGAACAGTGATCTGTTAAGGCCTATGGATGTGGAGAGGTTTAAGGAGATTTCATGGCTTGCATATGAAATGGGTTTCGATGTGACCGGTTACTATATTCTAGGGCTTCCAGGGCAGTCCATTAACGAGATGATAGCCTCCCTTGAACTCCTTGCATCATTACCCATTACGGTTGGTGCAAGCCCATTTTATCTGCTTCCCGGTTCAAGGCTTGCAGAGGGCATTGCCATTGACAGGGAAAGGATGATGCAGGCAAGGCTTACTGCGCTTGGAGGAAACGCACAGGATATATACACCCTGTTCATATTGAGCCGCATAATTAATTTTATAAAAACACTTGATGTAACAAAGGATATGGATATCAGTGAGCTTATAGGCACACCGTGTAAGGGACGTGAAGCTGCTGGAAAAACCATCCTTGAAAGATATTTAAAGGATGGCGAACTATGTATGCATCTCTCTGGAAACAGGTTTGAAAAAAATATGGGGGTTAATCCATCTATATTAAGGCACCTTGGCAGGACTATAAAAACAATTGTTACAAAGAAGGGTTATTATGTTAGCCTCGATTTGGTTTAGTTTTATACTCCTCTGCAATGAGGGTCCCATCATTTTTGAACCCCAGCGTGATATTTTTCATCTGCTGCCAAGCCTTGATCTTTTCAGGATCAACCTTGAAGAACTCTCCTAGCATCTCTTCTGTAACGGGCGGTGGCTGATTAATACGTTTTTCATTACGGCCATACCTGAAGAGGTTGTAAAAACTCCAGGCAATAAGCACCAGAGCCATGCAGAATATAACGACCCCATAGAATAAGATGAGCCGCCCCAGGTGCTCAATGCCATGAGACTCAATCATGATATCCTGAAAACGCCATAAACCGACCACCCATGCCCCCATGGTCAGGACAGGCCTTATAAAATAGGCAAAAAGGCCCCAGAATGCAATAGTAAGAAGGCCAAACCCAAACCTCTGGGCAACAGACTGTTTTTCCGGTCTTTCAATAATTAATGATTTCATATCTGAGCGCCTTCCTCATTGTTATCCGCCTGTATCCCCCGGTCTACAGTAACCCACCTTGCCCTTTTACCACGCGGTCTCATAATGGTTTTGGGGAGGGCCACAACCGAGGTGAGCCAGTTGATAATCCAGAAGACCACAGGGTACCAGACCATACTGAAATAGTTACGGAAAAGTTTTTGGTCATAATGTCTGTCCAGCCAGAGGCTCACTGCAAACTGTAATAGACAGGTCATGGCCAGAACCATTCCGGGCCATGTTGGAACCAGTGAAACAACGACTATGTTTTCCGGTAACTCAAAAAACAGGCCCAGCACCCAGAGTGCAACTACTGTTAGCACAGTATAGCCCCACAATATGCTGATAAAATATTCAAGACATACCCCCCACATGCGCCTTGATTTCCACTTAAACACCCTTGGCAGATAACGTAACAGGGCCTGATCGCCACCAATTGCCCATCTGAGCCGCTGTTTCCATAAACCCACCAGAGTTTCTGGCATGAGTATCCAGCACAGGGCGCGTGATTCAAACCTTATGTCCCAGTGGTTAAGCTGCAGCCGCCAGCTTATATCTATATCCTCTGTCATCATATCATTTCCCCAGTAGCCGACCTGGTGGATGGCGGAACGGCGGAAGGCGCTTACCACACCAGAGACAGTAAATACACGTCCATAGATTCGCTGTGCCCGTTTAATAAGTCCCAATATGGCGGAAAATTCACCAACCTGTATACGCCCCAACAGGGTTGATCTGGTTCGAATACGGGGGTTTCCTGTAACTGCCCCGACCCGGGGGCCGGACAAGAAATGGTTCATAATCCATGTAATGGAGTTTTTATCCAGGATTGCATCGCCATCTATACATACCAGAAACTCCGACCTTGCAATGAGAGAAGCAGTGCGCAAGGCCATTGCCTTGCCCTGATTTGCTGCAAGATGCAGAACCCTGAGGTGGGGGCAGCGTTCACCCAGTTCATCCAGGATCATTCCAGTATCATCAGAGCTGCCATCATTTACAGCAATAATTTCAAAAGAGGGGTAGATGATCTCTTCAAGGGCCTCTATTGTCTCGATAATATTGTTAGATTCATTATAACATGGAACAATTATGGAAACAGGCGGATAGGATGGAAGTATTGGGGGCTTCTCCGGACGGCCCTGTCCGCGCTCCCATCTGATATAAAAATAGATAGCGCCAATTAGCCAGAGATATGCCATAAACAGGGGGTAATAAAATGCAAAGCTGAGCAGTATATCAGTAATGGGGTATGTCATGGTTATGGTCTGTAAATATATGACTGCACTGAAAATGCAGGTTTGATCATCTCAAGACGAGGATGGTCAGCATGAAAATCATCCGGGTAATAGCCAAAATTAAGAGCCCCCTGTCTCTGGAGACGATTCATTGTAGAGGCGATCTCCTTTTCAGGGATTGGCCTGTTTCCATTACTCCAGTCACGTGTCTGCAGAACAAAGACTGTTTTTTTAAGCCCTTTATCATATCCCTTTACCTTTTTCACAAGAGCATCCATCCATTTCACCCTGTTATCTGCCTTTTCCATATAGGGCATGGCCATTAAACATACATAGTCATAATGATCAAGGAAGAGGGCATAATTCTGTGCAAACCATGCCTCGGCATCCGGTTGAAGCACAGGGGTTGCAAATATGTTTCGAGCTGTCTTAAGCCTTGGCCTCCATAAGCCTACTCTGGCAGCGATATCATCAGTGAATTGTATAAGGTATTGGGTTTTTGCCTCTGTCCACTGGGACTTGTAACTGGGATTCTCCCGAATCTGTTCAAGAGAACCAGGAAGTCCAAGCTTTTGAGTGTAATAGCTCAGGGCATCCGGGTGCGAATCTTCATAGTCATCAAGAACCCCGTCATCATGAAACATAAGACCCTCAAATTCTGCATGGTGTGCCAGATCCTCATATATATCAAGAATTGCATTGCGTGCCCTGATGTCAAAGGGAGACAGGCGGGGATATATCCCATGTTCAGGGCTGTTAATTGGCCGACCCTCTGATTGCACCATCCAGGACTTATCGCCCATCCTGTAGTTGAGCATTGGAAGCCATGCAAAGACCTCCACACGTGCCCTTGTTTTAAGCTGCCATGCCACCCTGTTGAAGAGGTCAGCCCGCACAGGGAGATGGCGGTTAGGAAAATAGAGGGCATCTGCCACGCCGTCACCGTCCGGGTCTGCAAATGCCTGTAAATAAACGGTTGATATCTTGAGCCTGTATATCCGCTCTATAAGCTTTCCGAGATTGCGCTCCTGCTGAGCCGGGTCAGGGTCATATATGTAATCAAGATCCACCTGCACAGCCCTGTGAATATTTTCAAATGAATCCTTGCGAAGGTCTTTTACAAGGTCATCAAGAGGCTGATCTGCATCCACAATATACCGGTTTATTAATGACAGGTCCGAGACATTGTTTTTTTCATGTTCAAGGGTCATGGTAATGGGCATGCCAAGATCGCGCGCCATTTCAAGGGCAGGGCTGTTATAACGGCCAAAGGGCCAGACCATTACGCGGGGGCGTATTCCAACCATTTTTTCAATAAGATCGCTGTTTGCGGCAAGGCCATTCCTGATACGGTTTAAATACTCTTCATCAGGTTCATAGGCCCCAATTTCATCATAATAGCCTCTGGTAACAAGGGCTGGCTGTATATTTCCCTGGGGGTTTGCTATTTTGCCATAATGGAGGCCATAACCATGGCTTGCGATCTCAACCAGACCCGAATCTTTTATCTCCCGCAACTGCTCCCAGCTCAAAAAGCGATTTCTGGGCATAACCTCTGAGCCATACTTCACCATGCTGCCCTCTGGTGCATCCAGCCAGCTGCCTTCCAGTGCCAGTATGGCTTTCATTTCAAACACCTTAAGAAGGGGCAATACAATGTTATAGAAACTGGCATATCCGTCATCAAAGGTTATTATTACAGCCTTTTCAGGGAGTTTACGCTCATTACGCTGCGCAGCGAGCAGGTCATCTATGCTGATGGTATGATAGCCATATTCACGCAGCCAGCTAAAATGCTGTATAAGGTTAGCAACCGATATTGTAATGCCATCTGGGTCTTTAGGAATATCTGCCACATCGTGGTAACATAGGGCTATAAAGTCCCCTGCCCATGGTGAGCCTTGCGTGGTCTCTCCTGCAATGGATAAACCTGCCGGTAAAAGGCAGATAATCAATATATATAATCTGACAAGGGCAAGGAGCCTGCGAATCATGTTAAAACCTCCAGTTCAGAGACATAGATGCAAAATTTGACCACTCTGGCTTCCCGTCATAGACATTGCGGTTTCTACCTGCCCCGTATGTAATGTTAAACCGGTTACCGAGTTCAATGATAAAGGCGTACTCAAGGCCTATTGTATAACCGCTTCCGTATCCTTTCTGCCTATAATTTCCACCCGAGAGACGCAATTTCTGGTGAAATGATTTGTCATAACGCCGGTAAATACGCCAGAGATGCTCAAACCCACCTGTAATACTGAGGTCAGAGTCAGGATTAAAGTATGGCCCGCCAAGCCTGCTGTTATTTGATGCTGATATCTCCCCAAAAGCCCTGATCTTGTGCGTGGGCAGGGGGAGAATTCTCTGTGTGCCGGATAATGTGACCCTGTTCCGCTGGTTACCATCAGTGAAATCCATTAACTCTCCGTCTAATGATATTTCCCTGCCTTCATTTGCCCTGAAATTTATACCCAGATTTATGGCATTGGCCCTGATCCCGTTATGTATTGCGCGCAGGGGTGTGTCACTGCTGTATTTTTCAATTCCGAAGGGTATGGACCAGTAATCATCAAGGTGCCATATACCATCTGCCCACAGACCAGCATGGTTAGAGCTGCTGTCATTAAACCCTGTGCCAATAGTGGCTTCAAGGGCAGGAAAAGAGAATTCTAAGCCCATGCTGTAACTATTAAGGAGGCCGTTGCCTTCCAGAAACCGGGCCCGGGAATGGCTGTAACCGGCAAAGATCCTGTAGTTGTAGTTTACAGGCTGGCTAAAGACCTTTGCTGATATCTCCCACTCCCGGTCTCCATAGATATCACCGTTGCCGCTTCTTATGATTGTGTCCACCCTGAGTTCACGCATGTTATGCACCCGCCATGATCTATCAAGGCGCTGTATCAGGCTGTTTTCAGGATATTCAGCCACAAGAGCGGCAATCTCTGTCTCAACCTCTCTATATTGCCTTAAAGAAAGATGTGATTCCGCATCTCCTGTGCGCAGGCCTCTGTGTTCGGGCGAAAGGGCAAGGCCAAGTTGCAATGTATTCTGGGAACGACGGGGCCACCCTCTTGAAAGATAAATGGAGCCCAGTTCCCGGAGCAGATCCTGGTTGGCCGGGGCCTCGTTTGCCATTAAAGTAAAACGACGCTCTGCCTCAGCAAGGTCATCGCCAAAAAAACGGCCAAGGGCCGCATATGTCTCTACTGCCTGTCTCCTCCAGTTGGAACGGGGCACCCTGCTTCCGCCGGGATAAAGCCATTTAGGCTGATCAGTTACTGTTTTGTCAATGAGGTTCAACGCATCAGAAAAATTCTCTGTCTCTATCAGCGCAAAAAAGATACCTGTTTGTGCATGATAGGATTTTGGGTTAAGCTCCAGGGCCTTGCCATAAAGTTGCAGGGCCTCTTCGGGCCTGCGCTGGTTAAGCATGGCCGCTGCTGCGGCCTCCATTACATAGCCGGGCAGTTTTACCCCCTCCTCTGCAAGACGTTCATATTCTTCTATTACATTTTGAGGTTGTGAGCAGTCATTCCATGCTACCATACGGTCAAAGCGTGCCTGTATTCGGCAGTTAAGGCCCTCTGTTCCCTGGCATTCCGGTGAATCTAGAGTTTTTTTAATAGAGTCCAGTGCATGTCGACAATCAGTAAATCTTTCCGCCTCAGAAACAGGTGGCAGGCTTCCCCAGCGCACTGCCAGAGCGTTTGCATCTCCCCTCAGCCTTATCATCTCTTTTGGCGTTACAGCGTCGGGGTACTGTAAGGCCAGTTCAAGAGCCCTTGCAAATGCCCCCAGTTTATTAAGCAACATGATCTGCCTGTGCCTTGCCGCTTTGTGTAGTGAATCCTTATCAAGGATTCTCTGGCAGGCATGAAGGGCTATAAAGGGCTCATCATTTGCCTCAGCAGCGTATGCAAGGGTCAAAAGAAAATCAGGCTCATCAGCATGCCTGTTTTTCATTTCATTTGCCAGTTCCATTGCCTTTTTTGTTTCACCTGAATCGGCCAGGGTCAGTATCATGCCCATCTTCATCTGAAGGCTGTCAGGGAAACGATTTATGCCCATCATGTATAATTCTTTGGCAGATTCCCAATTCTTTAACCTGCGAAGCGATTTTGCACCGGCCTCAAATACAAAAAGCGGAGCATTTGAAATGTTGATTTTTTTCAACAGGGCTGCTGCATCCAGATCATTCTCAGCCCAACTCAGGACAGCAATATAATCATAAATAAGCTCACTATTATCCGGATTTGATTTATAGAGGGGATCAAGGATAGCTATTGCGCCCTTGTAATCTCCATGTCGGGCGATCTCAACAGCCCTTTGCCTGGATGAAATTATATCATTATCTCCGGCTGCAGATACCAGTGACCATGTAAGGATGAAGGCATATAAAATGGCAATAATATATTTAAAACAGGCGTGTTTACTGTGATGCATAAGGCAATAATCTACTTTCAAGTCTGTTTTCTCCATAAAGATAGAGGGCAAAGAGCCCATAATATTCATTAATACATACAAGTCGAGTCATAAAGGCAAAGTTATATAATAAAGTCATCATATTAAATGATAGATACCACAATGCAAAGATCAATATATACAAACTAATTTTTGCCAAAAGCCCCATAAATACCAGCAACTCCGCAATATCAATATCTATTAAAACTGACCTTTCTGTTAAGTATGCATTATTGTTTCATACTTTTTAAATAAATATTAAAGGCCCGGTTATATATATCGGTTTATTTGCTGTAATTATTAAGAAATATTGTCTATATATATGTAAATTTTTCATTTTCGCTGGAGAACATGTATGAAGGGGAAAAAAATAATTTTTTGCAGATATCTGACTATATATTTTGTCCTGTTATTTCTTGTTTCTGGCTATTCATCTGACAAGGAGTTCAAATTTACCTTTAGCCGAAAGGATGGTGAAACATATGTCCAGAAGCTGTCAATAGGCAGGGAACAGCGCACCGGGGCTGACAGCATGGAGATGGAAGATACCCTTATTGAGACAAGGGTGACCTGCAGGAAGATAAAGGAGGGGTGGGATATAGCTTCCCAGACACTGAATACAATAATGATGAAAAATGGGGAGGAGATAAAAAGCCCTCTGCTTGCTCTTATCTCCAAACTAACTATTACATACCGGATAGACAGTAATGGAAACATGAAGGATGTCATTGGGTATGACAAAGTGCTTGAGGCGGTGAAATCACAGTATTCCACTGAGGTGGCAGAAAATGTCTCAGCAGGGATCGATATAGATGCAATAAGGCAGAGGGAATTAACAGAATGGAAAAACAGGGTCGGTTATTTTCTGGGCAAGAAATTCTCTATTGGCGATATATGGGAGCATGATGCCTCCTACAGCCTGCCAAACGGAGAGAAAATCAGCTACAGTGTAAAAACCCATTTCAGGGAAAAGGTTCAGCAGAATGATGTTGCCTGTGTTCTTATTGAACAGACATATGACAGCTCAACAAAGGGTTCGAGAGGAAAAGATGACAAAGAGCCTGAAAAGTATCAGGGGAACGCATCTATAAAAGGAAAGGTGTCCCGCATAGTAGATCCGGCCACAATGCGGATATACAAAGAGGAGGTAAAAAGGGAAATAGATATGTCTAAAGAGATGCCGATATCAGGAAGGATACCTGTGGAGATTGTCGAGACCCGTACCTATGATTATGAATATGGGCGTTAACCCTGTCATGGGCACACTGCACCTGTTTACTGATGGGAGTTATGATCCAGTTACAAAAATGGGTTGTGGCGCCTATATTGCTGTGTCAGACACAGATGTATCGCCCGAATTATTGTGCGGGCAGGCAAAGTTGAGAGGTTTTGAAAATACCACTTCGGTCAGACTGGAGCTTGAAACACTCTTATGGGCATTTAATGAAATAGGGCAGATAACGGGCAGGATTATTGTATATACAGACTCCCAAAACATCACAACCCTGCCGGAGAGACGCAAGCGGCTAGAAAAAAATAATTATCATTCAGGTAAAGGCAGGTTGTTAAATAATGCTGATCTGTATATGGAATTTTTCAGGCTTACAGAGAGGCTTAACCCCGTTTTTGTTAAAGTGCAGGGGCACATGACCTTTAAAAAAAGGGATGATATAGACAAACTCTTTTCAATTGTAGACAGAGAGACACGAAGGGCCCTGAGAAAATTAAGGCCCTGCTAGTATTCCGATTCATTAAAAGAGTAACGAATTATTTTGCAAAATCGAATTTTT
>CAYWRH010000016.1:7312-42718 GCA_964460435.1 uncultured Desulfatiglans sp. | reverse complement strand
ACTGCGTATATATACATCAGCTTTTTTAAATGATGGCCTCAGCTCCTCGGGGATTATCTCATGCATGAAGTTCCCGTCTATCACGATCCCGCTAGGCCTTGCCATATCCATGAGGCGTGATGCGAGGTTTAAAAGATGCCCGGAGTAGTCTATTATCTCATTCCCTGCATACAGGCAGCAGGCAGTGCCTCTTGCTATTCCGAAACCGATATTCTCAGGAGTCTTGAAATTGATCATCGGGTCACCCGCGCATATATCAGGAAACTCTACCAGGCACTGGAGGCAGCTGTTTATAACATAATTGGCCCTTTCCTTTAAATTGGCCTCTGAATAGGGGAAGGTCATCAAGACGCCATCACCCTTTGTCTTGAAAAAGCCTGCCTCCTTAAAGTAGTCGTCCATGAGCCTCATGTAAAATCTCTTTATGAACATACCTATATCAGTGGACTCATGTTGTTTGCTGAAGGTGGAAAAGCCGCGCACATCCGCTACAACTGTGATTACAAATTCCGATTTTCCCTGTGCCTCTGCGAGAAGGTCTCTTAAGGCCATTTATGCCCCCGGTCGATTAAGTAACTAAAGACTAACACATTTCTGTCATTTTTATTAGAACAGGTCAAACCTTTTATAATGGTTCCCTTTTATAGGGTCAAGGTCAAGTTGATGCTTGATTTAAATCAGCCGATTATGTCATTATAAATCAGGATCAACCAGGAAAGAGGTGATTTCTGAATTAAACAGTCATCTGGCAGCTAAATCCTTTTTTAGGCTTTTGCTGAAAGTGTATATCTGGACGCTTTCACACAAAAACAATAGTTATTATCAGATTAACACTATTAAAAATTATATCTTGTTATTAGGAGTTTACCATGTCTGAAGAAATAGTAAAAACACCGACCAATTTTATCAGGGAGGCGATAAAGGAAGATATTGAGAGCAACCGCTTTAATGGTCGCGTACACACACGCTTTCCGCCTGAGCCGAACGGGTTTCTTCATATAGGGCACGCAAAGGGCATATGTATCAGTTATGGCCTTGCAGAGGAGTTCGGCGGCAAGTACAACCTCAGGTTTGACGATACCAACCCTGTGAAGGAAGAGGAGAGATATGTCGAGAGCCAGATGGCCGATATTCGCTGGCTTGGCTTTGACTGGGGTGAAAACCTCTTTTATGCATCCGATTATTTTGACCAGCTTTATGAATGGGCGGTAAAACTGATAAAAGAGGGAAAGGCATATGTTGATGACCTCTCCCCTGATGAGATCCGGGAGTACAGGGGCACGCTTACCGAGCCGGGTAGAAACAGCCCTTACAGGGATCGCTCAGTTGAAGAAAACCTTGATCTCTTTACCCGCATGAAAAACGGTGAGTTCAAGGAGGGTGAGCGGGTGCTCAGGGCAAAGATAGATATGGCATCAGGCAATATCAATCTTCGTGACCCTGTAATGTACCGTATACTCTATTCAACTCATCACCGCACAGGCGACAAGTGGTGCATATACCCCATGTATGACTGGACACACGGCCAGTCAGATTCCATAGAAGGCATTACCCACTCTATCTGTGATCTGAATTATGAAGACCACAGGCCCCTTTATGACTGGTTTCTTGATCAGCTCGGTATATACCACCCCAGGCAGATTGAATATGCAAGGCTTAACCTGACTTATACCGTATTAAGCAAACGATGGCTTCTACAGCTTGTTAATGAGGGCTATGTCAGCGGATGGGATGATCCAAGGATGCCAACCCTTTCGGGCTTAAGGAGAAGGGGATACACAGCACAGTCCATAAAGAACTTCTGCGAGCGGATAGGCGTGGCCAAGAGAGAGAGCATGATAGACATTGCCCTTCTTGAACACTGCATAAGGGAAGACCTTAACAAAAAGGCCCCAAGGGTTATGGGCGTTTTGCGTCCATTAAAGGTTGTGATAGATAATTATCCTGAAGGCAGGGAGGAGGAGCTTGAGGCAGTAAACAACCCTGAAGACCCCTCAATGGGAACAAGAAAGATACCCTTTTCAAGGGTGCTCTACATTGAAAAGGATGACTTCATGGAGGATCCGCCGAAAAAGTATTACAGGCTCACACCCGGTCGTGAGGTTCGGCTGCGTTATGCCTATTTTATAACCTGCACATCTGTTGTAAAAGACCCTGTAACAGGAGAGGTCATTGAGCTCCACTGCACCTATGACCCGGCCACAAGGGGTGGTGATGCGCCTGACGGCAGAAAGGTAAAGGCCACAATCCACTGGGTCTCTGCCCCGCATGCCGTTGAGGCAAAAGTCAGACTTTATGATCACCTCTTTTCAAGGGAAAACCCGATGGATGTGCCTGAAGGCCATGATTTCAAGGAGTATTTAAACCCTGGGAGCCTTACCGAGCTTGCCTCATGCAGGCTTGAGCCCTCTCTCAAGAATGCTCAAAAGGGCGCCTGCTTTCAGTTTGAAAGGATGGGCTATTTCTGTGTTGATACAGATTCGACGCCTGAAATGCCCATCTTCAACCGGACAGTTACACTCAAGGATGCCTGGGAAAAGGTTCAAAGGTCACAGAATATATGATCGGATATTGATAATCACATGGAAAATAACAAGAGGGTTTTAAATACAAACACTGGTGAGAGGCTGTCAGGTGAGAGGGTGCTTAGATACGGTAAACTGTGGCGCGCCATTGCATACCTCATAATCCTTTCCATAATTGTCCTTTCCCTGATCCCAAACCCGGAGGAGGTTACCCCTTTTAAGGTTTCGGATAAAATCCAGCATACACTGGCATATGCAGTAGCCATGTTCTGGTTCGGGCTCTGTTACAGGCGGGAAAGACTATATATTATCGGTGTAATCCTGATCCTGCTTGGGACTCTTATCGAGTTCATACAGGGGCAGACCGGTTACAGGGATATGAGCCTTTATGATCTCTTTGCAAATATTACAGGCATAGCAATCGGGCTTGCACTCTCTTTTTCAAGGCTTTCATGGGCACTTCTATATGTTGAAAAACTGCTTTTCAGGTAAAGGAGACAGGCCATGCATATTTCCGCCATTATCCGGTTTCTGAAAGAAGATGTCTGGAGGTTTCGGGCAAAGGATCTGTCTGCCACCAAATTTCAAATGATCAGGAACCTGAAGATAATCCTTCTTGCCTTCAGGGGGTTTAATGAGGACAGGTGCGCCCTGAGGGCAAAGGCCCTCACCTTTTATTCCATGATGTCTGTTGTTCCTGTTCTTGCACTTGCATTCGGTATCTCAAAGGGGTTTGGGATGCAGGATGTGCTTGAACGGGAAATTCTTGGAAATCTGAAGGGGCAGGAGGAGGTGCTGAAATATATCATGGGTTTTGCGGGCAAAATGCTTGAAGAGGTAAGGGGGGGCATTATTGCCGGGGTCGGCATCATTTTACTTGTTTATACTGTGTTCAACCTTCTGCAAAACATAGAAGAATCATTCAATGACATATGGGGGACGCCCCACTCAAGGACCTTCAGCCGGAAACTCAGCGATTATCTTTCAGTACTTTTTATTGCGCCTATACTTTTTATCCTGAGCAGCAGTATCACAGTATTTATCAAGACCCAGGTGACTGACATTACAGACAAGATCACCATTCTGGGGCCGGTCAGCCCCCTCATTCTTCTGTCACTCAACATACTTCCATTTTTTGTGATCTGGCTCCTTTTTACCTTTGTCTATATCTACATGCCCAATACAAGGGTCAGGTTTAAATCAGGGGTGCTGGGAGGGATTGCAGCGGGGACCATGTTTGTTTTCTGGCAGTATATCTATCTGACATTGCAGATAGGGGTCTCGAGGTATGGCGCTATATATGGAAGTTTTGCGGTTATTCCCCTTTTCATGATCTGGCTCCAGGTAAGCTGGATTATTGTGCTTTTCGGAGCGGAGATAGCCTTTGCGCACCAGAATGTGGACACATATGAGATGGAACCCATGTCTGACACTGTAAGCAGTTCACTTAAAAAGATACTGGCATTGAGAATTGCCAATATGTGCATCAAAAATTTTGTAAGGGGCGAACCCCCCTGGTCAGGGCAACAGATATCAGAGGCCCTTGAACTTCCTGTGAGGCTGACCAATAAACTGCTTTCTGATCTTGTACAATGTCATGTCCTTACAGAAACCTTGGGCAAGGATGAAAAAATTACCTACTATCAGCCGGCCAGAGATGCAGGTTTGCTGACTATAAATTATGTTGTACGCTCCCTTGAAAACCTGGGAAATGACAATATAACCTATGCGGATTCGGATGAGCTGAAAAAGATAAAAAAATATTATGCTGAACTTGATATCACTACCAACAAGTCCGAAGCAAATATACTCCTTAAGGATATCTGATATTCCAGTTTCAGGTTTAACCTGCTTTATACCGTAATAAAAGCATTCTTTAAATGGGGCCCATCCGGAAAGGGTCACCGGATGGGCCCATTGCTATTTCAACAATTCGGTTAGTTGTGTTCTATTTTGCCTTGATCTGTGCGGCATCTGTTACAGTTATTGATGCGCCATCAGAGGGGTTCTTGTGGATTTCGCCTGTAACGCAGATCTCCTTGCCCACATAAAGCTCCTTATCAAGCTTCTCTTTAAGGGAATCAGCAACCTCTATGCCCACAGCGCCGGGTTCCATAACACCCTTGCCCATACCCAGGATCGTCTGCCCCTGATATGGCAGGGTGTCGATGATCTTTCCGCATACTGTTGCCTTTTCGCCTATATGCTTTGCGGCCTCTTCAGCAGTATAGTCTGCCGCTCCAGCCTGAAAGGCTGTAAAAAAGAGAAAAACCGTTACCAGATATGAAAACAATACCTTTTTCATAACAATCCTCCTTTTTTTTAAATGGTTAATAGAAGAAAAACAGGCCTGAAAACAGATCTGTTATACATCATAAAGGCTGACTGTAAAAGAACTATTTTACCCTCCTTAATCTGTGTGTTTCATGGAGTTTGAACCACAATTCCCTTACAATTACTGCCGAGGCCTCCTCCGGGTCAAGTTTATCTCTATTCCCCACAAACATGCAGGATTGCATGAGGGGCTCATTATCTGTATCAAGGCCGAAACGCTTTGTTATAAATTGTAAAAGGTCCTTTGAGGGATGGCTGATTTCCGCTTCAGAAAAGCGTGATATGGAGACCATCTCTTTCTTTGTCATCATGGAGATCAGCGTATCCACTGCCTCTGTAACAGATGCGGGGTACCTCCCCATCTTTTCAGCCGAGAGGTGCAGAACCGATTTCATTATATTTGCTACAGCATCATAGATAACCGGACTCTCACTCGCCCTTGGCCCTGCCACATTAAGCACCTCTATCTTTCTCACATCTAGCCATGACCTGATAATCTCAATCGCCTCTTTCCTGTCTGTTTTTTCAATATCTATATGCAGGCATGGTTTGAGATGTTTTCTTGCGAGCTTCTTTGTTAAAAGAGAACCGCCCTTAAGCGCCCCTGAGCTGAAAAGGAGCGTGCCGTCAGAGTCTGTAACATTTTTCTCTGTCCTTAAGTCATAGCTGATCGCATCTATCTCCTGCATGTTATAGCGTGGTGATAACCTGCCGTTTTCTGTCATCCTGCCTAACGGAACCCACCCTCCGTGCGGCACTCCCATCTCTATTGCTGCGTCAAGGGCGGCCTGATCAGCCCCGGTCTGGCCGCCCGAAATAATCTTTTTAATACCCATAAACTTTTTGATTCCGATAGTCCTGTAATGTTCTATGTTATCCCATATTCCTTGATCTTTGCGATAAGGATCGGCCTGCTTATCTCAAGTATCTGGGCCGCTTTTGATTTATTGCCGCCTGTTAGCCTGAGGGCCTTTTCTATAAGCCCCTGTTCAAGAGTTCTTGTTGCCTTTTTAATGGACAGGGTATCCCCCGGCTCGATTACAGAGAGGATATTCCCTCCTGCGGTTATGGAAGGCGGAAGCTCTGCAGGGGTCAAGAGTTTTCCCCTTGAAAGGATAATGGCCCTTTCTATTACATTTTCAAGCTCCCTTATATTCCCTGACCAGCTGTGGCCCATTAAGAGCGCCATTGCCTCCTGTGAAAGAGCTTCAACATTTTTGCCAAGCTTGTTATTGAATAAGTTTATAAAGTGGCTCACAAGAAGCGGTATATCGCTCCTGCGTTCCCTTAATGGCGGAAGGTGTATGGTCATGACATTTATCCTGTAAAAGAGGTCTTCCCTGAACCTCCCCTCCTTCACCTCATGCTCAAGATCCTTTGATGTGGCGGCAATCACCCTTGCATCTGTCTTTTCAGGCGCTGTCCCGCCCAACGGCGTAACCTCCTCCTCCTGTAAAATACGCAAAAGTTTGGCCTGCAGGGAAAAGGGCATCTCGCCTATCTCGTCAAGAAATATGGTGCCCTTGTTTGCCTGCATAAAAAGGCCCGGCTTGTCCCTTGATGCATCGGTAAATGCGCCCTTTTTGTAACCGAAGAGTTCGCTTTCAAGAAGGGTTTCAGGTATGCCTGCACAGTTTATTGCCACCATATTGAAAGAGGAACGTCTACCCCTTGAATGGATCTCCTTTGCAATGAGCTCCTTGCCTGTGCCGCTTTCGCCGGTTATAAGCACTGTTGTCTTGAAATCTGCCACCCTGTCAACCAGGTCAAATACCCCTGCCATTGCCTCGCTTCCGGCAACAACGCTGCCGAATGAATATTTCTGTTCAAGTTTTTTAAGCCTGTCATGCAGCACGAGGTTCTCTTCCTTGAGCTGATCACGTTCCTTTGCCTTTTTAAGCGCAAGAAGCACCTCATCTGTCTTGAACGGTTTTGATATATAGTCATAGGCGCCCTTTTTCATTGCTTCAAGGGCAGTATCAATGGTTCCATATGCAGACATCATAATGATTGTTATCTCGGGATATTTTTCTCTTGCAGTCGCAAGAAAGCTCATGCCATCCATCTTGGGCATCCTGATATCGCACAGGACAAAATCAAAATCATTCTGCTCCATTATTGTTAGCGCATCTGCACCGTTTGCTGCCGCCTCAGTTATGTATCCGCCTTTGCCAAGCATGGTGGTCAGCATGTGTCGCATATTTGCTTCGTCATCAATTATCAGTACGCGGTTTCCTCTTATGGTCATCTTTTTTCTCCTGAAGGTGTATCCGGTTCGCTAACAAGGGGCAGGCCTATACAGATAATCATGCCCTTTCCCTGATGGCTTTCCGCCCTTATTGTGCCGCCTAACGCCTCAATTATCCTGTAGCAGACAGACAGCCCCAGCCCTGTGCCCTTGCCAGGGTCTTTTGTTGTGAAAAAGGGATCAAAAATATGATCAATTTTATCCGCCGATATGCCAGGGCCATTATCTATAAATTCAAGTTCAAGAAGGCCGTTATTGTTTTTGCTGATAACCTGTATCTGCGCATCTTCCATCACCTCTCCTCCTTCAGAAAGGGCATCTATGGAATTTATCAGGATATTAAGAAAGACCTGCTGCATCTCTATTTTATCTGCGATCACATTATCATTTTCTGCGGTTAGCGCCAGTGAAATTGTTATTTTATTCATCTCTGACTGGGGTTTAAGCATCTCAACTGTATCTGTTATGAGGGAATGGATGTTAAGCTTTAGCCTTTCCTCTTTGGACGTTCTTGAAAAATCCAGCAACTGCCTGATAATTATATTAACCCTTGATATCTCTTCTTCCACCCTTGTGAGAAAATCCTTTTCCTCTTCAGGCGTGAGGCCACCCCTCATGATCATGTCAATATACCCCAGTATTATCCCTATGGGGTTTCCTATCTCATGTGCGATGCCTGCCGCAAGTCTGCCAACCGAGGCCAGTTTTTCAGATTGCACTATCTCATTCTGGGCAGCCTTAAGCTCCTTATTTGCCCTTTCAAGTGAAACAATATGGGATTTTAGTTCTCTTTTATTTTCATCCAGCCTTTTTAACATATTGGCAAGGGCCCTTGTGAGGTTCCCGATCTCATTTGCCGGCGCCTCTCCTGCTGAAAGGATAGATTCGCTGTCTTCATACTCCTCTGTCATCCTTAAAAGGCTGTGTATCGGGTTTACAACAATCCTTGAAAGGAGATATATCCCCACAAGTGCAAGAACAAATGTATCAATGGCAATGTACAGGATCACCAGCCTTTCCGACCTTCTTAATGTCTCGTAAACAGGCAGAAGCGAGGAGATTACGGATATGCCGCCGATCACACGGCCCCTGAACTTTAATGGGGCTGATATATAGAGTTCCCTTTTTCTTGGCCAAAGCACCCCCCAGGTTACTCCTTTATAGTTCGTAGCCCGGGTGAGGGTATTCATGGCGGTCATGGCCAGGGTAAGACCATATTGTTTTGCCTCATCATCAAGGCCAATGCTGAATACAGACTCTCCTGAGACATTCACAATGGCTATCCCCCTGTAGTTTACTGTGTCCAGCATAACCTGGACAATGGAGGCAAAGTCAGCGCCAAAATGGGTGTTTTTAAGCCCCTGGCCGCCATCCTTCAGGGCATTGCCTGTAATGTATTCTATGCCTGATAAAAGCAGCTCCCCGGTTTTCTCCTTTGCTGTGACAAGATCCTTTTCGTACAGATTCAGTATAACCACATTTATAAGCAGCATGGCTGCAACAATAAGAAATATCAGTTGTGTCAGTATGCCGGCCCTGAGCCCGAATATAGGAGTTTTCAATTATATATCCTGAGAGAACTATAATTATTAATCATAAACCTGAGGACAGAATATTTATGTACCAGTTAATTATCTCTTTTCCGAAAAAAACATAGAGTATTGCACCCAGGGCCAGAAAAGGTCCAAAGGGTATCTTTGTTCTGATGCCTTTTTTGGACAGCATAAGGGCTGCCCCGCCTATGATGCTGCCGCTGAGGGATGATACCAGGATGACAAACGGTAATGCCTTCCATCCCAGGAAAGCTCCTATCATGGCCAATAGCTTGATGTCGCCGCCTCCCATGCCCTCCTTTTTAGTGATGAGCTCAAAGAGGAATGCCACAAGATAGAGTATCCCGCCTCCGGCAAGAATGCCTGTCACTGAATCTATCCAGGGGATGTGATGAATAAGAAATGAAAAAAAGAGCCCTGCTATTATCCCGGGGATGGAGATTACATCAGGTATTATCTGATGCTCAAGGTCTATAAACCCGATGCATATCAGTGCCGAAATAAAGATAAGGTATATAAAAAATAAAGGGAAATTTGTATTGAGGATGTTATATTTTACAAGAAGGGCCATGCTGATGAGGCCTGTTGCAAGCTCAACCGCAGGGTATATGAGGGATATGTGTATCCCGCATTTCCTGCATCTTCCCCCTAGCATCATATAGCTCAGCACAGGTATGTTATCATAGAACCTTATCCTGTATCCGCATGCAGGGCAGGCAGAAGGAGGTGTTACAATGGATCTCTTTAGAGGCAGCCTGTATATGCACACATTGAGGAAGCTGCCTATGGTCAGGCCAAAGACAAATGCGAATATAAGTTGTATATTAAACGGTAGCATAGATTATTGTCTGTTATAATTGTTTTAAAAAGCAAAGAAGACCATTTCCTTCATGATTTGTCAATAATGAGAGTGCACTTATTGATTTGACATAAAATTTCTTTTTTTATAAAAAGCCCCTTTATGATCATCTCAATTAATCCTGACAACCCGCAGCAGCGGCTTATAGATATGGTATGCGAGGTACTTGATAAGGGAGGGCTGATAGCCTACCCGACAGATACCTTTTACGGCATGGGCTGTGATCTCTATAATAAAAAAGGCATTCAGAGGATATACCAGCTCAAGAACAGGCCTCTTAAACAACCCTTTTCCATCATATGTGACAGCCTCAAGGGCATAAGCCGGTACGCAAAGGTCTCCGATTTCGCCTACAAAACAATGAGAAGGCTCTTGCCCGGGCCATACACATTTATCCTTGAAGGGACCAAGCTTGTGCCCCAGATAATGCTCACAAAAAGGAAGACTGTTGGAATCAGGGTTCCTGCCAACAACATATGCCTTGCGATTGTAGAAACACTCGGGCGGCCCATCATAACCACAAGTGCTATCCATGAAGACCCATACACAATAAAAGAGGCTTATGAGTCTTCACTTGAGGTGATTATAGACGGGGGTGTGCTTAAGCCAGAGCCTTCAAGCGTGATATCACTGATTAATGACTTCCCCGAGGTAATACGCGAAGGTAAGGGGGATGTCAGTTCATTCCGCTAGAGAATCCATCCCATCTGTATTCTATCGTTGTCTTAGAGGCATTCCCAAGTGCCTTTGATATGGATTCTGCTGCCTCTCCCCTTATAAGATCAATGATGGATAACCTCTTCTTCTCCGGATAAACAAGGTTAACCTCGCCATCTATGCCCGCATATTCCTTTGCCAGGGCCACGGCATCTTCAAAGTTGCCAAGCTGATCAACAAGCCCCCACTGCTTTGCCATTGCGCCTGTAAATATCCTGCCGTCAGCTATCTCTCTCACCTTTTCAGGGGCAAGGTTTCTGCCCTTTGCCACATCATTTACAAACTGTGCCTGTATGTCAGAGATAACAGCATCAAGTATTTCCCTCTCTTTTTCAGTGAGTTCCCTGTGCGGGTTGCCTATATCCTTGTATTCCCCGCTTTTTATTACCTCCATTTTAAGCCCGATCTTTTCAGCAAGTTCCCTGTACTGATAATACTGCATGATAACGCCTATGCTGCCAGTAATAGTACCCGGGTTGGCAACAATGCTGTTGCCCGCAGCAGCTATATAATAGCCCCCTGAAGCAGCAGTGCCGCCCATTGAGACTACTATCTTTTTTGCCTCCCTTGTCCGCATTACCTCACGGTATATCTCCTGCGATGCTCCAACTCCCCCTCCGGGTGAATCTATCCGCAGGATGATGGCCTTGATTGATTTATCCTTTGCAAAGAGGGTGATCTGTTTTAAAAGCTCTGTGGAGTCTTCAATGGCGCCCATTATGGGAATGACGCCAACCTTGTTGGTAAAGGCTATCCCTGATGAGCTGCCAGTGGTGCTGCTGATCGCCTTCATGATAAGGCCCAATCCAATTACTAAACACAACAGAATCAAGATGGTTGTTAAAACAGGGTGTTTTTTCATGGCTATATCTTCTGGAAGGATTTATTTAGAAATTGCCTGCCCGATTTTATCGGGCAGGCTCTATTTTTACTGAGGGCAAGACTCTTTTTGCCCTCGTGTTATAAATTGTAATCCGTTTATGACCCTGAAACGTAATGCTGTTTCTAGTCCTCTTTTTTATTTTCAAGGTCAAGCATGCCTGCCTTTAAGAGTTCACCCAGGTTTGAGGTGGCTTCCTTTCCATTGTTAAGGTAGCTTCTGTACATATCCTTTTCTTCGGCCTCCTCAAGTTTGCGGATTGAAAGACCTATCTTCTTGTCCTCCTTGGCTATGTTTATAACCTTGGCCTGGATAACATCATCTACCTTGAACCTGCTTAACGGGTTGCCGCTCTTGTCCTTTGTAAGCTCAGACACATGTATAAGCCCTTCGATTCCCTCTTCAAGCTCAACAAAGACGCCAAAGTCGGTTATGTTGGTGACAGTGCCTGTAACCCTTGTGCCGGGTTTGTATCTTTCAGGTATCTCGTCCCACGGGTCAGGCGTAAGCTGCTTTATGCCAAGTGAGAATCTCTCGTTTTCTTCATCGATGTTAAGAACAACTGCCTGAACCTCTTCGCCCTTCTTGTATACCTCAGAGGGGTGTTTGATCCTCTTTGTCCATGAGATATCAGAGATGTGTACAAGGCCGTCTATGCCCTCATCTATGCCTATAAAGATACCGAAGTCAGTAATATTTTTGATCCGGCCCTCTATAGTTGTGCCTATGGGGTATTTCTCGCCTATCACCTTCCAGGGGTTTGGCTCAACCTGCTTCAGGCCAAGGGAGATCCTCTTGTTTTCAGAATCAATGTTCAGTACGACTGCCTCTACCTCATCGCCCACCTTCAGAATCTGTGAAGGATGCCTGATCTTGCGTGTCCATGACATCTCTGATACATGGATAAGGCCCTCTATGCCCTCCTTTATCTCGACAAATGCGCCATAATCGGCAAGGCTTACTACCTTTCCCTTTACCTTTGTGTTGATCGGATAATCTGTATTGGCATTTATCCACGGGTCAGGGTTAAGCTGTTTAAGGCCAAGAGAGACCCTCTCTTTTTCTTCATCATACTTGAGTATCTTTACTGTGATCTCGTCTCCAACCTGATACAGCTCAGATGGATGGCCGACCCTGCCCCAGGAGATATCGGTTATGTGTAAAAGGCCGTCTATCCCGCCAAGGTCAATAAAGAAACCGTAATCGGTTATATTTTTCACTGTGCCTTTAAGGACAGCCCCCTCTTTTAAGTCATGCATTGTCTGGTCACGCTTTACCTTGCGGTCTTTTTCAAGCAGGGCCCTTCTGGAGAGAACAATATTTGCCCTTCTCTTGTTATATTTCAGTATCTTGAACTCATGCTTTGTGCCTATAAGGGAGTCAAAATTTCTAACAGGCTTGAGGTCGATCTGTGAACCGGGCAGAAATGCCTGAAGACCAATATCAACAGCCATGCCTCCCTTGAGCCTTGCCACTATTTCACCTACAACAGTGCGGTCTTCTTCATAGATTTTTTTGATCTCATCCCATATCTTTATCTTTGCTGCCTTTTCTTTTGAGAGGATTATTCTGCCATCTTCATCCTCCCGTTTTTCAAGGAGTACATCTATCTTGTCGCCCACCTTGGCGGTCAGGTTGCCGTCAGCATCTATGAATTCACTGATACGGATCTGGCCTTCTGACTTGTATCCTACATCAACCAGGACATATTCTTTACCGATCATAACAATCTCGCCGGTAACAAGCTCGCCCTCCTGGATGCTCTTAAGGCTCTTCTCGTAGAGCTCCATAAAGCTGTTTTCACCGGAACCCTCATCTCCATCATCGCTGCCTGTGTCAGATGAAAAAAGGCCGTCATCACTGTTATTGCCGGAGTCTTTACTCTCTTTTTTGAAATTATCATCGGAATTAGTCTGATTGTTAATTTCTTCCCTGCTGCCATCTAAAATTTTGTCTGTTGGTTTGTTCATGAAACAAAGTACCCCCTGAAGATATTATCCTTTAAAAAGGATTTTTGTAAGCCTGCTTTTCTAGCAAATTTATTTAAAATTATCAACCGTATAATTTATTTTTTACCTTAAAAGAGTGTGGCTTCATTATGCTCTGTCGCATTGCAAACGACAGCCATTAATATGGCCAAGCATCACCTCTATAACCCTCTCTATTTCCATCTCCGAGGTATCTATCAAGATGGCGTCGTCTGCCGGTTTTAGGGGGGCAAGTTTTCTTGACTGATCCTGTTCATCCCGTTTTCTGATGTCTGCCTCAACATTCTTTATATCTGTACATTCATTCCTGGCCTTCCTCTCATTAAAGCGCCTCTGGGCGCGTATCTCTGGACTCGCAGTAACGAAAAATTTAAAATCCGCATCAGGGAAAACAACCGTCCCCATGTCTCTCCCCTCTGCAACAATACCGCCCTTTTCGCCGATTTTCCGCTGGAGTGCGGTCATTGCCTTTCTTACCTCGGGAACAGCAGATACAGATGAAGAGAGCATATCCATCTCAGGCAATCTTATCTGGGTGGAAACATCATCATTATCTATAAATATAGCAAAGTTATCCCCATTGGCCTTAAAGTGGATATTGATCCTTTCGCACATCCTGTAAAGCCCGTTACCGTCTGAAAAGGGGATATTTTCCCTTTTTGCCTGCAGCGCAACCGCCCTGTACATTGCCCCTGTATCCAGATATAAAAGCCTAAGCCTTTTTGCCAGGATGCGGCTTACAGTGCTCTTTCCGGCCCCTGCCGGGCCATCGATTGTTATTACCGGTTGTTTCATGTTGTTAACCTGTTTCAAGCAGTTACAGTCTGCTTATTACCTTTTTCAGGGTGTTTATAAACCGCTCATTCTCCTCTTTAAGCCCCACATTGACCCTTATATACTCTTTAAGTCCATAGCTCTCCATGGAGCGGATTATGACGCCCTCCTTAAGCATAAGCTGGTAGATATTTTTTGCCCCTGAAGGCACCTTTATCAGAAAAAAGTTGGTCTCAGTGGGTATATATGAAAGCCCTATCTCATCCAGTTTTTTATACAGGTATTTGAGACCTTCCTTGACAAGGGTCAGTGTTTTATTGACAAAATCGGTGTCATCAAGCGCAGCCGTTGCCGCTGCCTGGGCGAGGAGGTTTGAATTGAATGGCTGTCTCACCCTGTTTATATAGTCAGCGATCTGGGCTGAAGAGAAGCCGTAGCCTATCCTTAACCCGGCAAGACCGTAGAGCTTTGAAAAGGTCCGCAAGATTATCAGCCTGTCGCGTTTATAAAGGAAGTCTGTACCCCGCGCTACCCTGTCTGAAGAAAACTCGACATATGCCTCATCCAGAACAATAACAATATCATTGGGAACAGATTTTATGAAATCATCTAACTCCTCTTTTGAGAGCCCTGTGCCTGTCGGGTTATTTGGGTTATTGATAAAGATCAGCTTTGTTCTGGGGGTTATGGCCCTTTTGACTGCATCCAGGTCAATCCTGAAATCCTTAAGATTTACAGAGACCAACTCCCCGCCCGCGCCGTTAATGACCTTTTCATATACAAGAAATGTCGGGAATGGCTGGATCACCTCATCACCAGGGGTGAGGAATGTCCTTATGGCAAGCTCAATCAGTTCGTTTGACCCGTTTCCGACCAGTATCCTTTCCATGGGGAGGTTAAACACCTTTGACAGCTTTTCCTTCAGGTAATAGCTGCTGCCGTCAGGATACCTGTTAAGCCTGTTCAGGTTATCCATGATTGCCTTTACAGCCATTGGTGACGGCCCGATTGGGTTCTCATTTGAAGCAAGCTTGATGGATCCCATGATCCCTAGTTCCCTTTCAAGTTCCTCTATGGGCTTTCCCGGTGGATAGGGGATAAGCCGATCTATCTTTTCTGTTGTGAGTCTTTTCATCTGTTTCCTCGTAAAACCAATAGAGGGAAGATTGTTATTCTTCCTGCCTGTTTGTGTATTTTTTTATCAAGAAATAAACAGGGTTTTATATCAAAGGGGGGATAAATAGCAAGAAATTTGCCTTTTAGGACCGCCCTTAATGTACAATCTATAAAAAAGTACTGGAAAAGGAGGTTATGGAACTTAAGAACGAAGCTGAAGAGCGGCACAATCAGGCAACTGGCTAATGCAGCTTATTATTTAGGGGTATGGGCGATGCGGGATTCGAACCCACGGCCTTTGGCTCCGGAGGCCAGCGCTCTATCCATCTGAGCTAATCGCCCGAAAGGCACTCTAATTAACATTTTAGGGAAAAAGGGTCAATACAGCTTCTTAAATAAAAAACTGTTTATGTGGCAGGGAGAAAAGCCCAAAGATCAGAGGCTCTGTCTCTGCTCCGGCCTAATAAGTTTAAGGCTTTTTTTATACTCTCTCATTACCTCTTCCTTGCAGCTGTTACAGATAGTGTGGGTAGCGCCTGGCTTTCTGCTGCCAGGCCTTCCGAGAGATTTTGTACGAAGCACTTTGTTACACCATGAACAAATTACATCAACGTACATTTGTTACCCCTGTGAGTTTAATAAATTTTGATAAGGATAATTAATTATGCATACTTATACGATAATGATATGTCTTTTACTATAATAGATAATAGAATGTCAAGGAAAAATACTATATATTGTAGATAGTGCCCAAGATTTATGCAAAATATTGCTATTATATCTCCTAAGAAACTGATAAAAGATTTTTCAGTTTCTTCCATCTAAAACACCGAAGCGAAGCGCCGGGGTCATTTGCTAAACTATACCTGTAAAAAGCAGCAGTTTAAGCCCCCCGTGATCTATAATAAGCTTGTCACCCCTGAGTTTTGTGCGCTCAAAACCCCTTTTTTCAGGCGAAAACAGGGCAAATCGCCACCCCTTATAGTGCTGCTCAAGTTGTTTCAGTATGAGGGAAGAGAGCTCTATGCCCCCCTTTCTGGTCCCGAGGCGGATCCCATACGGTGGATTTATTATTATCAGCCCGGGCCGGTTGATCCCTGTATAATTATAGATATCCGAAGGGGTGATTTTGAAAAAGTCATCATTAATAACCCTGATTGAGGTTTCAAGGCCATATTCCACAAGGGTTTCTGACAGTGCCTTACACATTTCCGGGTCTTTATCATTGGCCAGTATGCGCTGCATATCATAAGCGGGTCTGATTTTCCTTTCCGCCTGCCTCTTAATATATGCCCACTGGGCTGGCCTGAATCCGGGCCATGACATAAAAGAAAATTCCCTGTACCATCCTGCGGGGATGCATCTGCTCATCATGGCAGCCTCAATGGAAAATGTCCCTGTGCCGCACATGGGGTCAAACACGATCTCTTCCCCATTATAGCCAGCCCTTATCAGCGCTGCTGCTGCAATGGTCTCGCGCATAGGCGCCTTTCCTGTATGCTGTTTTACACCGCGTTTATAGAGGATATCACCGCTTGAATCCAGGGAGATGGTCATGTGATCATCTACAGAGCGTATGTAAATATCCTGAGTTACAGCGGCGCTATCCTTTTTATCTGTGACAAATGGAACAGCCTTTTTCCTGCGGTTGATGCTCTCTGTTACCCGTTCTGCGATTGCATCGCTGTGATAGAGCCTGGAGTGCCTTGCTGTAACAGTCACAGCGGGTTTGCTTTCTGCCTTAATATAAAGCTCCCATGGAATATCCATGAGATTTTTTTCAAGCCTCCTGAAATTTGATGCGGTAAATTCGCCTATGCGGAAAAGCACCCGGTTGCAGCTCCTGAGGTGCAGGTTGGCAAGATAGCAATCTGTAAGCTTGCCTCTGAATTCCACACCCCCCTCTAAAACCTTTATTGCATCCCTGTTATCAAGCAGCTTCATAAGCTCATCTTTGCACAGCTCTTCAAAGCCAGGGGGTGTAGATGCAAAAAAGAGATGCTCAGGCCCTGTAACATGCCTCTTTATACGCTTTAAAAGGGGGGATTCTGTATTCAAGATACCTGTAAAGCTCTCGTATAATGGGTCATTCTGTTTTATCTGATAATCTGAATCTCTAAGGTTAAACCCCCTGTCACTGCCCCTCTTTTATAAGATCAAGCTTAAGCATTACATTGTCCTCTATCCAGTGCGGGTCCCACCACTCGACAGGGTTCACAAAGATGCCGTGCACAAGCACACTGAAATGGAGATGGTCACCTCCTGCGAGCCCTGTCTGGCCTGAAATACCTAAAATATCTCCCCTTTTTACGGTGTCGCCGACCTTTACATCAATGCTGTCCATGTGGCCGTACAATGAGGCAATGCCCTGCCCGTGATCCAGTATGACTGTAAGGCCATAGATACCATTTCTTTCAGCGAAGACAACTATCCCGTTGTTTGCTGCCTCAATAGGGGAATTGGCAAGTGAGGCAAGGTCTATCCCAAGATGGTACTGCTCATCTATCTTTTCACCGTTATATAGATAGCTTCTGTGGTCTGCAAACTTAGCCGTCTCAAGCGAATTCTTCATCCTGAGCCAGACACCATCCCATAGCCTTACCGGGTTTGTGTCTTTTACAGCCTCATTTATGGCGTTATTGTCCTTTACCCGTAACTCTCTATTTATCTTTAAATACTTATCCTTGTCGCTCAGGGAAGGGTCAAGACCATAGTAATCAAAATAGGGCAGGACTTTTTTGAAAAAACTGTCGCTAAGGTTCAGGTTATCACTCCTGAATTTTTTAGGCAGGATTTTATAATAGAATGTGGCCCTGGCAGTGTTCCCTGCCCGGTCTTTTGCCCATAGATAGATCTCAGGATCACTTCCTGTGTCAAAGGGCAGGGCAAAATAGGCAAGTGATGTGCCATCCTTTGCATCTGCCTTGGCAGGAAAACCCTTGAAAAAGAGCTTATTTACAAAAACCCCGCTTTCGGTAGTATCAGAAGAGGTCTTGTATATAACAAGGCCTGTGCCGCCGACATTTACATTGTGCATCCTGCTGATCGCCCTGACTGCCGGCGGGATTGAATCTATTATCATGGAATGTTTAATTACATTAATATTGCCGTCGCCGCCGTTCCTCCGGCTGTAATCCCACACCTGTATGGCAAGATCGAGCCTTCCCTGCGCAAGCCTGAGCTGGGCCGGATCAAGTTCAAATGTCTTATTAAACTGCCTTATGCCATTTTTATTCATGAGCCCTTCAAAAGGAAACCTCATCTCAAGAAGAACAACTTCGCTGCTGCCCTGGCTGTAGGATACCTTTAGCGCCCTGATACCCCTTTTTGTGTCCTCTACATCCACCTGGAAGGTCTGTTTTTGGGAAAGATATTGCGGAAGTGGTTTCACGGTAACAGAGGGCTGCTCCCCTTCAAATATCACTGTAAAGAGCCATGAAAAGAGAATGATAATCAAAATAAGGGGTATTAGTGTCAGATAATATACAATTTTTTTATTTCTGGTCATATTGCCTTTTTATTATGAATTATGTTTATTGTTGAATCAACTTGACTGGAAACCAGTAAGTTCCTGTTGATAGCTAATGAAATTGAATAGAAATTTAATTGGTAATGTTCCTCATGTCTGTTTTAACCTGTCAACTGGGGGCTATTAATCGCAGATTTTATAAAAAATGTCAAATCAGTTCCATTTTGACCCTGGAGATGCTTTTCTGACTGTGTCCAAATATATCTGAACAATGTTTTTGATTGACAAGGCCCCATTATCTGGTAGGAAATAGCAAAAAAATTCAGGATAACCGGAGGCTTCATAAGCAAATGGCGAAAATAGCACCCTTCAGAGGTTTGACATATAATTTTAAAAAGATAACAGACCTGGCGCAGATCATTACCCCGCCCTATGACATAATTTCAGAGAAGGAACAGGAGGGGTATTACAACACCCACCCTAATAATATCATCAGGCTTGAGCTTGGGAAAAAAATGGCCTCCGATAATGATACTGATAACAGGTATACCAGGGCGGCAGCTTACCTGAAAGAGTGGGAAGCGAATGATATCCTCATAAGGGCAAAAAAGGAGACCATTTATCTCACATCCCATTCCTATGACCCGGGCGATGGATCAGGCACAAAGGTCAGGTGGGGCTTTATCTCTCTGGTAAAGATAGAGGAAGAGGGATCGGGCGTTATCCTCCCGCACGAAAAGACCTTTTCTGCACACAAGGATGACAGGCTTAAACTATTAAAGGCCTGCTCCACACAGTTGAGCCAGGTCTTTGGTCTGTATGATGATGCAGGGAGCGGGATACTTGATACTTTAAGAAAATTTACAGTGAATGCCCCTGATGCCTCATTCACATTCACAGATGGCACAGGTCACAAGATGTGGTGCATCACAGATACTGAGGCTATATCAAAGGTTAAAGGGTTTATGGCCAAAAAGCCTATATTTATAGCAGACGGCCATCACAGATATGAAACCTCAAGAAATTTCCGGAATTACATGAGGGAAAAACATGGGACAGGCGAAGAGAGATCATATGAGTATGTAATGATGTACCTTACAGACATGGGAGAGGATGGGCTTACCATACTTCCATCACACCGCCTTATAAAAATGGACAGACCCTTTGACCCGGCCCTTTTTCTTGAAAAGGCCTCCCCCTGTTTCAGGATTGAAAAGCTCAAAATAGAGAGATCAGATGATGCAAGATTTGCCATGACCCTTAAAAATAGACTGGCCGAAAATGGCATTAAAACACCATCCTTTATCTTTTACAGCAAAAAGGGGCAGGATTTCTGCCTCATGGGGTTAAAAAATGGGGTTGCAGATAAATTTTTAAATGACCTCCACCCGGCCCTTGCAAAGCTTGATGTAATAATCCTCTCAAGGTTAATCCTTCAGCAGGTGATGGAGTTTACCAATACTGATATGGATAATGACAGCCTGTTTCACTACAACAGCAATATTGCATCCACAATATCCTCTGTTGACTCAGGTGAATTTGATATTGCATTTCTGATCAACCCCACAAAGATAGGGCAGGTGCAGGAGATAGCCAGCGCCTCACAGGTGATGCCAAGAAAATCCACCTATTTTTATCCGAAGGTGCTGACAGGCATGGTCTTAAACAAGATAGACCCTGATGACAGAATCAGCATCTAATGAAATAGCGCCTCTCCCCGGTGAAACCATTGACCCTTTCATGGAGGGGAGGCTCAAGATTATCCAGTCAAAGAGGGGGTACAGGTTTTCAATAGATGCCCTTCTGCTTGCCGACTTTGTCACCATAAAGAAACATGACATTGTCGTCGACCTTGGCACAGGGTGCGGTGTAATACCCCTTTCCATGCTTGTAACAAAACCTGCAAAACATATCTATTGCATAGAGATCCAGGAGGCGCTTGCCTCTCAGGCAATGCGCAATGCAAAACTCAATAACCTTGAAAACAGGATGAGTGTCATTATGGGGGATATCAGGAACCCGCCCCTTTTCGCATCATCTGCTAATGTTGTTGTGTGTAATCCGCCATACAGGCGTAAGGAGAGCGGCAGGATTAACCCTGACAAGCAAAGGGCCATTGCTAGGCATGAGATATATGCCTCAATTGAGGACATAATCAAAACCGCAAAGTATCTGCTTGTCACAAAGGGCAGGCTCTCCATTATTTACCCTGCCGAGAGGATGACATACCTGATAGAAAAGCTGAGGGAATCAGGGTTTGAACCGAAAAAATTGAGGGTCATTTACCCTGATAATGATTCAAACGCAAAGCTGGTCCTTATGGAGGCATGGCTCAACGCTAACAGCGGGCTAACGATTTTGCCTCCCATATTTGGCCAGGGTGCATATTCTATAGAGAGCCAGGCCTGAAGACTATCTTGTCAACAGCCTTTCTGCCCAGCCTCTGGTTTAATTTGTCTTTAATGGTCTCAGATACATATTCAAGTTCCTGAAGCCATACTGATTCTGAGACATGAACAATGAGTTTATTCTTTATGATTTTTTTGGGGCTTGCATGGTCAGAAATGGCCGGGCCGACAACCTCATCCCATACCTCCCATATCTCTGAGGTAGCAGTATTAAACCGCCTGTTTGCGCCGGACAATACCCCCTGCAATATATCCTTTAAGGAGGTCATGGATTCATTTTTTTCATCAGCCATATAATTACTCATTTCTTTTAGATATTGTGCTGATCTTATCCCTGAGGTTTGATAAATCAAGTATTTTATTTTCCCTTTGTGCCCTGTGCCCTGCGCCTTGAGCCACCCCCTTTATCCCTTGACTAAAACCAAGCCTGCCATTAGAATGCCACACATCTTTCAAATCAAACAAAGAGGAAAATTATGGCATGGGATTGGGAAAAGCTGCAGCAGCAGAAAAGGGCCAGGCAGGGCGGGCCCCCGCCGCAGGTGGATGAGGTAATTGAAAAATTTAAAAATATGAATGTCCGGTTTCCAGGCATATGGGTAATAGCAATAATTTTTATTGTTTTGCTGCTTGCCTTTAATATGATCTACAAGATTGACCCGAATGAAGTGGGCATTATCCAGCGTTTCGGGAAATATACACGCACTACCATGCCAGGCCCTCACATTAAATGGCCTTCAGGTATTGAGAAGCTTACAAAGGTTTCTGTGCTAAAGATTCAGACAGAGGAGTTTGGGATAGCTGCATCAATAGCCGGATCAAGGGCCAGATTTGAATCTTCATATAAAGATGAATCTATGATGCTGACAGGTGACCTTAATGTTGCTATCGTGCCCTGGGTTGTACAGTACAATATCAAGGACCCATATAACTACCTCTTCAAGGTGAAAAACGTAAAATCCACTCTAAGAGATCTTGCAGAGGCATCCATGAGGCTTGTTGTAGGAGACAGGAGTATCAATGAGGTAATAAACAAGAGGGGTGAAATTGCTGATCAGGCCAAGTTAGTGCTTCAGGCTGAGCTTGATGAAGCTGAAACAGGTATAAATGTAACTACAATTGAGATGCAGAGGACAACAGTCCCTGAGCGGGTACAGCCCTCATGGAATGAGGTTAATCAATCCCAGCAGGAAAAGGAGAGGATGATCTATGAGGCAAGGGAACAATACAACAAGATGATCCCCCAGGCAAAAGGTCAGGCAGAAAAGACAATCCGTGAAGCAGAAGGATATGCCTATGAGCGTGTAAACAGGGCCAAGGGTGACGCCACAAGGTTTACTGCTCTCTATGAAGAGTACTCAAAGGCAAAGGATGTAACCAAGAGAAGGCTCTATCTTGAGGCTTTAAAGGATGTTTTCCCAAAACTGGGCAATAAATACATACTGGATGCACAGCAGAAGAACATGCTTCCGCTTCTTAATCTGGAAAAGGGGGCATTACAGTCAGGAGGCGAAAAGTGAAAACAGGCCCTTTCATAATCATATTGGCTATTTTAATACTGGTCGGCTACAATTCTTTTTACGTGGTTGATGAAACAGAGCAGGTGGTTATTACACAGTTTGGAAAGCCTATAGGCGAATCCATAAGGGAACCTGGCCTGAAATTCAAGATCCCGTACTACACTGCAACAGTATTTCCTAAAAACCTTCTGGAATGGGACGCTGAACCCGGCCAGATACCTACCCTTGACAAGACCTTTATCTGGGTTGACCCCTTTGCACGATGGAAGATTGTTGACCCGCTTAAATTTTTTCAGACACTTAACAATGAAAATGCTGCTATCGCCAGACTAAATGATATAATCAACTCTACAATCCGGAATGCAATAACCTCAAATCCCTTGCTCGAAGCAGTCAGAAACACTGACCGCAAACTGGAGATGGATGAAATAGATGTGAGTTTAACCGGGGAGCAGGCCAATGTTGTTATCGGTACTGTCAAAACAGGCAGGGAAAAAATAGAAAAAAGGATACTCAATGAGGCACAGCCAAAGCTTACAGAGTTTGGAATAGAGCTTGTTGATGTAAAGATAAAAAGAATAAATTATGAGGAGGGCGTTCAGGAGTCTGTCTTCGGAAGGATGATAGCAGAAAGAAAACAGATCGCAGAAAAATTCAGGTCTGAAGGCCAGGGCGAGGCAAGAAAGATTGAGGGTGAAAGAGAAAGAGAGATGAAAAAGATAACCTCCGAGGCATACAAAACCTCACAGGAGATCAAGGGCAAAGCAGATGCCGAGGCAACACAGATATATGCTGAGGCATTTGGAAAAGACCCTGAATTCTATTCTTTTGTACAGACCCTTGATATCTACAAACAGAGTATTGATAAAGATAGTTCACTCATACTCTCAACAGACTCGGAGTTCCTCAAGTACTTTAAGGGGTATAAAGATTAGTAATGCTTGCAGGTGAAAGGTTGAGGTGCAGATAAAACGCACGAAAATTTGAAAAAAGATTTTCGTGCGTTTTTTTTGCCAGTTTTACGGTCTGTAGTTAAAAAGGAGACTTGGATATATGAAGCCGTTGCACATAAAGTTATTGCTCTTATTTTGTGTTTCCCTTTTATCTGCAAATATAGATGCTGACACCTCTAAAGTTAAAACACTTCTTTCACAGTTCACCGCTTCTGCTGTTGACATAGATGGAAAGATAGACGATGTGTGGCGCAATACAGCACAATCTGAAATCAAAACAGCCATGTCCTGTGATCTCTCAGCAGAAGCAACGGATTGTCCTGTGTCAGGCAAGGTAAGTTCACTCTGGGACGGGGCGCTTTTATATCTTCTTGTTGAAGTGATTGATGCTGATATTTTTACAGAAAGCAGGATGCCTAATGATAATGACGGCATTGAGATATATTTTGACCTTTATAATGATAAAAACGCAAAATTTCTTGAGGATGACTGGTTAATAGCTATCACTGCCAGCGGGGCTCTTTCAGGCAGAGGTGATTATAAGGAAAGGCTCAAGGAATATGCGGTTGCAACAAGTTATGACAGCAAAAATAAACCTATCGGCTACTCTGTTGAGGCGGCAATATATCTGGGTGGTATTCCTATTAGAAACGGCACATCAGCAGGGATAGAATTTTCTATCAGTGATGCCATATCATCAGCTGAAAAATGCAGGAACAGGGTTTTCTGGAGTGACAGAGATAACAGAGGGCTTGATGACAACAGGAGATGGGGTGTCGTTACCCTTGCTGGCCATGATGGCAAAACCCCCCTTGCACCTGATACATATATCCTGAATAAAAATATCAAAAAGGCAGAGGCCCTTTCAAAAGGTATCTGGAAGACCGAAGCAGGGCTGAACGCGGCCCTTGCATCTGCAAAAAAAGGGGTCATGTCAACGGATCAGTCCGAGATAGACAGATGCAGTAATATTCTCGATGCTGCTTTAAAGAACCTGCGAAGGAAGGGCAAATTTCCTGATCCTATGGATTTGCCTGAAGTTAAGGCGCTGCCTGACCCATTCGCCTTTTTCAATGGTTCAAAAGTAAAAACAAGAGAAGACTGGTACAGGCGCAGGGATGAGATAAAGGAGCTTTCCCAGTATTATGAATATGGTTATATGCCTGAGCCGCCTGACAGTGTAAAAGCAAGGTTGACTGACAAAGGTATAGAAATAGCTGTAACTGATAAAGGCAAGACAGTTACCATTACAGGGCTCCTTACCATGCCAACTTTAGAACAGTGCGGTAAGAAAGGCCCATACCCGGTTATTGTGAGCATTGATTTCTGGCCAATGAAGCCTCATGAAATATTCATGAAATCCGGTTATGCTGTGCTCAGCATTACCTATTCAAGTGCAGCGAGTGATGATTTTGAACATAAAGGGGCATTTTATGCATTATATCCCTATGATGTCACCACAGGTAATGATGCAGGCACACTGCTTGCCTGGGCCTGGGCTGCAAGCCGCGGAGTTGATGCGCTTCACTACCTTGACGGGAATGATCCTCTTTATAAAGGTAAACTTGATCTTGGCAAGCTGGTTGTCACCGGCTTTTCAAGGTGCGGCAAGGCAGCCCTTGCTGCCGGTCTGTTTGATGACCGTTTTAAGGTTGTGAACCCTTGCGCCTCAGGGTGTGGAGGCGCTGCTGTCTACAGGTATATCTCATCGGGCAATGAATATGCCTGGGGTGTTTCACCCGGTAATGAGGTGCTTGGCGACAAGATAAGACATCAGGGCCATAACTCAAACGAGATGCTTTCGAGATTTTTAAATTACCCAAGGATATATAAAACCCGAACCCACGGTTATGGCGAAAGACTGCCATATGACCATCATGAGATAATAGCAGCCATAGCCCCCCGCGCAGTGCTCATCACAACCGCTAATGATGATTATGCGAACAATGCTGAAGGGGATGCAATAGGGCTTGAAGGTGCAAAACCTGTTTATAAATTTTTGGATGCAGAAAATATGCTCGGTCTGAATATAAGGATAACCGGCGAAAAGAATCCATATGGATTTGGTGACGGCCACTGGCAGAGTGACAGACAGGTGCAGAACCTTGTGGATTTTTCAAATATGGTATTCTTTGGCACGCCATTGTCTTCTGAACAGCAAAAGATATTCTATTCAAACCCCTATTATCCGACTTTTAAAAAATATTATGGCGGTATAGAATCAATGATGCCGTGGATAAAATTTTAATCCTTTGCCTTAACCCACCTCATAACCTCTTTCCAGCCTGGTTTTGTGCCTGTCCGCAGGATGCCCACCCTGTATATCTTTCCTGCAATCGGGAAAATTACGGCAAGTGTCACAACGTTTATCAGGATCGAGATAAGGGGATATATAACGGGCATGTCGACCAGGGTATACCTGCATGGCATTACAAGGATGGTTGCAAAGGGCACATAAGAGGCAATAACAGCAAGTTCATTATCCGGGTTTCGCAGCATCGAGAAAGTGATAAAAAATGGTATCATTATAAGGAAAATCACAGGGAACACCCCCTGCTGAGCTTCCTGTGGGTCATTAAATATAGCTCCAACCATTGCAAATAGCCCCTGAAATATCAGCATGCCTACAGAAAAATTAAAGAGAAAGTAGACTAGATACCCCAGACCAATATCAAATTTGAATTTAACCGGCAGAGTAATCCAGGATGTCGCAATAAGTATGATCATTGGCGATAGCCATATTATCATCTGGGCAAGGGCTGTAACAGTGCTGCCAATTATCTTTCCTGCCATCAGTTCCTTGCTGCTCACGCTTGATAAGAGCACCTCCACAACCTTACTGGTCTTTTCCTCCATGACAGATGACATGGTCATTGTCCCGGTCATAATCAGGCTGAGGTAGAGTAAAAATGCGAACACAAAGGAAAATATCATATTGCCAAGGCCCTGTTCCTCAATTTTATCGTCCTTTGAGACCTTGAAATTATTAAATTTAACTGCTCGTCTGGCAAAGTTCAGCTCTTCGGGCGTAAGTGTCTTTTCTTTAAAATATTGATCAATCAGGACATTGTTAATAGGTCCGTTCATCTTTTCAAATACAGAGAGTTTATTGGGTGTTTTTGCGTAAAACTCCACATTTTTATCTGTCAAAGCCTTGTCAGGGATAAAGATAATCCCTGTAAGGTCTTTTAAGAGTTCTCCCTTTTTTTTATCAACGTAACCCTTAATTTCTTTTGCTGGCAAGGTATTATAGGTGATGGTCCACGAACCTTCCTTGATAAAATCAAGCCCTGAAATGACCTTTTTACATTCTTCAGTTATGATAGCGGATTCAGTTACAACCTCAATCTTTGTACCCTTATCACCCTGGTAAAGCACCATTAGCGCCTGAAACCCCATTATGATCAGCATGATTACAGGCATCAGGATGGTCATGAATATAAAAGATTTTGACATGAGTTTCTCACGCAACTCCCTTGTTATGACAGCAACTATTCTATAGTTAGGCAAGGTTCAGATCCTCCTTTACAGCGCTTCCGGCAAGTTTAATGAATATCTCGTTAAGGGAAATATTGGCGCTGTCAAAACTGATCACCTTTACATTATGCTCAATGAGCAGCCTTAACAGCTCCTGCGTCTGACCAGGGCTTTTAAGGGATATGCCGACGCTGTTACCGAAATCAGAGATATTGCCTACAATGGGATGGTTGTTGAGGAAAAATATATCCCCTTCATATGTAAGCTTCACATTATTCCTTGAGAAATCGGCCTTGATACTGTTGAGATCGCCGTTTAAAATAACCTTTCCCTTATCGATCATGGCGATATTGTCACAGAGCCTTTCAGCAAAATCCATGAGATGGGTGGAAAAGATGATAACCTTGCCAGCTCTCTTCTTTTCAAGGATTATATCCTTGAGCAGGTTTGTATTGATGGGGTCAAGCCCTGAAAAGGGTTCATCCAGCACAATAAAATCTGGGTCATGGATGATAGTGGAAATAAACTGCACCTTCTGCTGATTGCCCTTTGAAAGGGTCTCAAGCTTTGAATTGATGCGGCCTGTAAGCTCGAACCTTTCAAGGTACTCCTTTGCCTTTTTTGTTGCATCCTTCCGTTTTATGCCCTTGAGTTCTGCAAAAAAGAGGATGGTTTCAAGCACCTTCATCTTTTTATAGAGACCTCTCTCTTCCGGGAGGTAACCCACCTTTGCCCTGAATTCATGATCAACAGGTCTGCCCCTGAAGAGTATCTCCCCTGAGGTAGGCATGTAGATATTCATGAGCATGCGGATGGTTGTGGTTTTTCCTGCCCCATTACGGCCAATCAGGCCGAAAATGGAGCCTTCCGGTACCTCGAATGAGGCATTATCCACTGCCTTAAGTACATCAAACATCTTCGTGAGGTTTCTGACTTCCAGTGCTGGCATGGGAGATTTCCTGTGTTAAATTTTTATTAAGTTTGAAGCCGCAATGCGCTAATTACCTCCCAGGTGATTTAAGCAGGCACAGGGCTCACGGCTCAGGAAAAAGCAAAAACTTGCTGGATAGTAACACCTTCATTAGAAATGTCAAAGCCTGAATTTTTTCTGAAAAGGAAAATTCTTGAACCCTGGTACATACGACCCCTTGAACCCTTCCTAAATTTGTAATAGAACACTCATTATTTTATTCAGTAATTGAGTATTGGAGAAAACATGCTTCCAAAGGGAATCTTATTTGATCTTGATGATACGATTATTGCCTACAGCGCCAACTCAAAGGCCATATGGAAAGAGGTGTGCGAGGAATTCGCAAGGGAAAATGATAAACTTCAGCCCGAATCGCTTTACATGACAATAAAGGAAGTAAGCAGATGGTACTGGGATGACCCTGAAAGGCACAGGATAGGACGCAGTGACCTGAACAGGGCGAGAAGGGTTATTTTAGAGATGGTCTTTGAAAGGCTCGGTGTGGATGATATCCCCCTTGCCCACAAGATTGGCGAGACCTTTCAGATAAGAAAGGAGGAGGGGCTTTTTTTGTTTGAAGGGGCCATAGAAACTTTGGAATACCTTGTTGAAAAAAGTGTTAAGCTTGCGCTTATGACAAACGGTGAAACAGTAAAACAGAGGGAAAAGATCAGAAGATTTGATCTTGAAAAATATTTTACAATAACTCTTATTGAAGGGGAACAAGGCTTTGGGAAACCTGATGAAAGGGTCTTCATAAAGGCCCTTGAAGGGTTGAAGCTTGGGCCGGATGAATGCTGGGCAGTAGGGGATAACCTTGAATGGGATGTGGCAGGCCCCCAGAAGATGGGCATATTTGGAATATGGAATGATTTCAGGAAAAGCGGGTTGCCTCTAGATTCGGAAGTCAGGCCGGACAGGATTATAAACAGCATCAGGGAGTTGATGGTTTAAAATTATTCTGCTCTCAATGCCTCTGTGGGGTTAAGCATTGATGCATGTCTTGCCGGCAGAACCCCTGCTATAAGGCCGATCAGCACTGCAATGGTCATAATGGCAAGTATGCCGACACCTCCTACAACAAGGGAGATGCCACCAAGAGCGCCTATTGCGATTGTGACCACATTCACTATTGACCCAAGCGCCTTCATCATCTGTTCCTTTGTTGTCAGTGTAAAATCCTCAGGCCCATGCAGGGCTATAAGAAGTTTTTTTTATATCTTTTACCATAAGGTCAGGCCCTCTATGTCAAGGAAGGTCGAATAGTTTTTCCTTGTGCAATACCCTTATTTTTATTATGCTTCAATCTTCTTTACACCGGAGGAAAAATAATGGCCCGCATCTTTGGCCCGGTGCCTTCCAGAAGGCTCGGGCTTTCGTTAGGCATTGATCTTGTCCCGTGCAAGACATGCAGCTATAACTGTATCTACTGTGAGGTGGGCAAAACTACCGACCTTATCATGGAGCCATTATCATTCATTGATATACCGGAAACAATAAGGGAGGTTGAGGAGGCAATATCTGATACACCTCCAGATGTAATAACACTTGCAGGCTCCGGAGAGCCTACCCTTAACCTGGATTTAGGGGCCTTGATTTCCGGGATAAAAAGGATTACATCAATACCTGTTGCCCTTATTACAAACGGATCACTGCTCTTCAAAGAGGAGGTAAGGACAAGATGCATGGGCGTTGATATCATCCTGCCAACGCTCTCTTCTGTTTTTAAAAAGACACATGATATGATCCACAGGCCCCATCCCGGTCTTGATCTTGACAGGATCATACACGGGCTGAAAGAGACAAGGAAGCTTTTTAAAGGGGGTTATTTCCTCGAGGCGATACTCCTTGAAGGGCTTAATGATAATGATAAGGAGCTTTCCGGGCTTAAAAAGGCAATAGGGGAGATAGCGCCTGACAGGGTGCAGCTCAATACGGTTGCAAGGCCCCCCGCTGAAACGAGCGCCATTCCGCTGACTCAGGAAAGGCTTGAAGAGATAAAGGCATACCTGGGAGGCAGCACAGAGATCATTGCTGCAACCCCGATAAAGGGCAGAGGGAAGATATCAGATTCAATAGCCGAAAGGATATTTGAGATGATAAGAAGACGCCCTGTAACCATTGATGAGATCTCAAATGCCCTGAATATCAGCGGGTCTGAAACAGAACAGATGGTCAAAGGGCTTAGGGTAAAGGGCATTATACGGGAACAGAGACATGGAGATAGTCTTTTCTACACCTTAACTTGATTTTTTTCATTGTTTGCATTCTTTCAACTGATTTTTGTATTTATTACACCTGAAAGGGGATGCATGAATGGATCGGTTATCAGAAAAAAACAGTTCAAAGTCTTTATTTATCGGCATTGATGCAGGGTCAGTCAGCATCAATTCTGTTGTTATGGATGAGATGAAAAATGTCATCTATGAGTCCCCCTATCGAAGGCATTTCGGCAGGGTGGAAGAGGCTGCGCATGATATCCTCATGGATGAATACAGGCAGTTCGGGCATGAAAACATAAGGGCAGTCGCCTTTACAGGCAATCACGGAGAACAGATCAGCAAAAGGCTGAATGGATTCTATGAGTATGAGACCATTTGCCAGGTTATGGGGGTGCTATATATTGAGCCGTCTGCAAGATCAATAATAAGCATGGGCGGCCAGGATACCGCCCTTTTTATAATCGGGAATGGATCAGAAGGCGGGTTTAACCTTGAACACTTCAGCACAAACGGTCCATGCGCTTCAGGGACGGGCTCTTTTATTGATCAGCAGGCACAGCGTCTTGCCACATCGATATATGATAAAAAAAGGGGGATGAAAGAGGAGGACATAGACAGGGTGCTTTCTGATTTTATTGCCCTGGGCTTTAAGAGCGACACCCCTTCCCATGTCGCATGCAGGTGCACAGTATTTACGAAATCAGACATGATCCATCTCCAGAACAAGGGCGAAAGGCTTGAAAATATCATCTATGGCCTGCACCTTGGAAACGCCAGAAACTACATAAGCACAATAGTCTCAAGCCGTAAGCTAAAAGACCCGATAGTTTTTATCGGCGGGCTTTCCATGAACGGATTGCAGGTTAAGGCATTCAGACACTATTTTCCGGGCCTTATAGTCCCAAAATATAACACCTCGTTAGGCGCCATAGGTGTGACAATCCAGGCGATTGATAAAGGGATCAGAAACAGCATAGCCCCTGAGATGCTCAATTCAAAATCGCATGGACACGAAAACCATTTTGAATCTGCGCCAAGGCTTGAGATAAAAAAGACCCATTTTGATGAAGACAACTCAGTAAAGGCTTTGCTCACAGGGAAGGATATCCCTGCCTACCTTGGCCTTGATATAGGCTCAACAACAACCAAGTATGCCATTATTAATGAACAGGGGGATATCATACACAAGGCATATATCCACACCAGGGGAAAACCAATAGAGGTTACCCAGACACTTCTTCAAACCATAAGGGATGAGGCAGATAAAAGGATCGTGCTTAAAGGGGTAGCCACTACCGGCTCAGGCCGCAATGTTGTGGGTGATTTTTTAAATGCCGATCTTGTCATAGATGAGATAACCGCCCATGCAAAGGGTGCGGTAGAGATAGACCCTGACATAGACACCATATTTGAGATAGGCGGTCAGGATGCCAAATATATATCCATAACAAACAGTCATCCGCTTGATTTTGACATGAACAAGGTGTGCGCTGCGGGAACAGGCAGTTTTCTGCATGAACTGGCCAATAAATACGGGATCAACATAGCAGGTGAATTCCAGGAGATAGCCCTTAGGGCTAAAAAACCTGTAAAGCTGGCCGAGAGGTGCACTGTATTTATGGAGTCTGACCTTGTAAGCTACCACCAGAGGGGCGCTGTAAAGGAGGATCTGATTGCAGGGCTCTGCTATGCAATTGCCCATAATTACCTTAACAGGGTGGTCGGAAAACGAAGGATCGGCAAAAGGGTGATGTTTCTTGGAGGGCCCTCCCTTAATAAGGGTGTTGTTGCTGCCTTTGAAAATATATTAGGACAGGGGCTCATAGTCCCGAAACACAGGGAGGTGCTGGGCGCATATGGCGCAGCCCTTAAAATAAAAGAGCAGATGATGTCCGGTGAAAAATTTGAGAGCCGTTTCAGGGGGCTTGATAACTGTATAAACGACCGGATGGAATATACTGAAAAGGTCTGCACAGTAGACCTGTCATGCCATAACCAGTGCAAGCTCAAGATATATGACTTTGACGGAAGGAGGAGCGTCTGGGGCGGGGAGTGCGGCAGATATGAGATAACTAAAGGCGCGGGCAAGAAAGAGGTAAATTATTTCAGGCAGAGAGATGATATCTGGGAAAAATATGTGGCCGGACTTTATGATGTAATTAAGGATGAACCCCTGCCAGAGGTTGATTCAAGGCCTACCATAGGGATACAGAGGTCGCTCTATTCCATGCAGACCGCTATCATGTGGGTCCATTTTTTTGACCGCCTCGGATTCAGGCCTGTATTCACACCGCCGACCGATAACCATATTGCATCAGCCGGCATAGAGACAATGACCGCCGAGACATGTTTTCCGGTAAAGGTTTCACACGGCCATGTCAAGGCGCTTACAGGAAAGACAAGCTATCTGTTCCTGCCCGTGCTTATCAACATGGAAACCATCTCCGCTGATGAAAAGGGGTTTTACTGCCCGCTTGTGCAGGCCAATAAATATATGGTCAATGCTGCGCTTAATATAGATAAAAGGAGAGTGATAGGCCCGGTTCTGCACCTCAAGAATGACCCGTCAACCCTTGCTGTTGAGCTTAGCGAACAGATTGGAGGCCGGATCAAGAGGACTCATTCAGAGATAAGGGATGCCCTTTTTTATGCACTGAAACACCAGAGGGCATTTCTGGATGAGATCCACAATTCCGGCAGGGAGATACTAAAAGGGCATGATCCAGACGAACCCATGATCATTGTAACAGGCAGGCCATATAACCTCTATGATGAAAGGCTTAATCTTAGGCTCGGACAGAACCTTTCAAAAACAGGCATTAAGGCCCTGCCAATGGACTATATAGATGTATCAGGGATCGACCTTACCGATTTCCCTAATATGTACTGGGGGCAGGGGAGCAGGATCTTAAGGACAGCCAAATATATAAAGTCAACCCCCAACCTTTTCGGCCTGCATCTAACCAACTTCAGCTGCGGTGCAGACTCATTTGTGGAGCATTTTTACAAACATGTTATGGGTGAAAAGCCATCTCTCATTCTTGAGCTTGATGAGCACAGCGCAGTGGCAGGTGTAATGACAAGGCTGGAGGCTTATAAAAACGTGGTGGAAAATGTGATGGCAAAACTCGCGAGCAGGGTTGAGAAGAGGTTAAAATTAGTAATGTAGGGGAATATATAACAGGTTAAACTATGTCACCAACAGAAATAAGGTCATTCCAGTCTCTGTCCGATAATGTAGGGCAGTTCAATCTCAGGGGTAAAACAGTGCTCATACCTGAAATGAACAGGTATGGGTGCCGTATTCTTGCTGCCACATTCAGAAGTTTCGGCATAAATGCCATTGTGATGGATACCTTCAAGGGGCTAAGCCTGGGGCTTGAACACACATCAGGCAAGGAGTGCTTTCCATGCCAGGTAACGCTTGGCGATATACTCTACCACATGAAGAGCGAACAGGAAAAAAGGGGCAAGGGTTTTAATATAAATGACTATATCTATTTTCTTGTGGAGGCTGGCGGGCCATGCAGATTCGGGATGTACAACAAATATCAGAGGATAGTCCTTGATACATATCCTGAATACAGGGGGCTAAAGATAAGTTCCCTCACCACTGATGACGGCTACTCCTTTAACGGGCTTATTGACAAAAAAAAGGCAATTGACCTCAGAAAATCGGGCTTTTTTGCGCTTGTTACCGGGGATATCCTTGACAGGCTCCTGTGGCGGATAAGGCCATATGAAAAGGAAAAGGGCATGGCCGATGAATATATGGATAATGCCCTTATATTGCTTGAGGCCGCCTTTGAAAAATATGGTGAAAAGAAAAATTTCAGCGCAATAACAGGGACCCTGGTGGAGATAGTAAAAGAGGCAAGGGAAATCATTGATCCTGTTATACCGCCCAAACCCCTCATAGGAATAGTGGGAGAGATTTACCTTCGCACGCACATCCGCTCAAACCAGGATCTCATTCGTACCCTTGAAAAACATGGCGCAGAGGTGGTAAACGCATCCATAGCAGAATGGGTCAACTTTATCAGCTACAGTGATTTTAGAGAGGCAGGTTCAAGCATCAGGCTTGACCTCAAGCAGTTAAGATTTAATAACCTGATGGACTCCATTAAAAAGGCCATAAAATACAGGGCAGAGCTGTTTTACCAGGAGATGAGGCAGAAACAACTATATAACCGGGTCAGGCAGATAATTGATATTGCCGGCGATCACAGGGTTGACCATCTCGACAACCTTCTTTCCGAAGAGGAGCTCTTCAGCTTTGAGGTTGGCACCGAGGCATGTCTGAGCATAGCGGGGATCATGGAGTATGCCTGTCAGGGCTTTAATGGCATCGTGAATGTATACCCCTTTACCTGTATGCCCAGCACAATAACATCCGCAGTAATAAGCCCTGTTATGGGGAGGATGGGGATACCATATATTGATACCCCCTATGATTCAAGCCTTCAGCCGGGAAGGGAGTCAGCAATACGGACATTCATGTATCAGGCAGAGCAGCACATGAGAAGAAAGGGCAGAAAAGGCAGCATTGATCAGGGGCGCCCTTCAATTGCCCTTTTTAAAGGCAGTGAGGATTAAACAGGCAAAAGTTCATCCTTAAGCCAGTTGAGATATGAGCTGTTCCCCTCTGTAACCGGAAGGGCAAGTATTTCAGGCACCTCATAGGGATGTATCCTTTTAACCTCATTTTCCAGCTCGATAAAGTGCTTTCTGTCTGACTTGGCTATTAGCAGCCACTCCTGATCCTCCATTATCCGGCCCTGCCATCTGTACAGGCTGGTGATAGGCCCGCTTATCTGGATGCACCCGGCCAGCCTCTTTTCAATAAGCCCTTCGGCAATCTCCCTTGCCTTTTCCCTGCTATTTACTGTTATAAAAATCTGCATAAAATCTGTCATATATATTTACCCCGTGACACTTTTCTGTTGCTGCGCCTGTCTGCTTTCAAATTAGTTCAGTTAAGCCCCGCAATTATAAAAGGATTTATCAAATAAAAGATATTATGTCTATCAGGGATGTATGATCAGCCAAGGTCTGCACGCTTGACAAAGAAAACCGGCCTCAATATATTCACATGCCAGTGTCATTGACATGCAGGCCTGTTAGTATGCCCGGAAGCCATGATAAGGAGTTCATGCCAAGTGAAAATGAAGATGATCAATGAAAGAGGTAAATATTTAAGAGGCGCAAGCCTTATCCTGACTAAATCATTCCTCTGCCTTTTTTTTATTCAGACCTTTTTAACTGGCAATGTCTATTCAGAGAACAGACAGGATACAACCACAAAACAACATAAAGGTCTACAAACAGCAGCCAAAGGGCCGCATACAATAAAAATTATTGTTACCGACGAAAGACAGAATTCAGGCGTTTAT
>CAYWRH010000016.1:0-7302 GCA_964460435.1 uncultured Desulfatiglans sp. | reverse complement strand
CAGGATACAACCACAAAACAAGATAAAGGTGTTGAAACAGCAGCCAAAGGGCCGGATACAATAAAAAGTATTATAGCTGAACTTAATGGTGTCCAGATATCTACGCATGATCTCAGAAAGAGATATAATCTTTTTTTGTTCATGTCAGGGAGCGCTTCAGGTTACAGCGATCGGGTCTCACTCAATTCTTACCTTGAAAACTATATGGCAGAGCAGCTCCTGCTTCAGGAGGCAAAAAGGCAGAATATCAGCGCAGATAAGAATGAGATTCAGCAGGAAAAAAAGAGATATCTGGAAAGAAATTTTCTCACAGAGGCTGAATTCATAAAGAGGCTTACTGCCATGAGGCTTACAGCAGAGGATGCTGACAGATATTTTGAAAATAATGTAACAGCCTACAAGCTTGGTGTTAAAATGTTTGGAGCCATTGACATACCTGACAGCGAGGCAAAAAAATACTATGATCAGAAATATGATTATTTCAATGGGCCGGAAAGGGTGGCATTAAGTCATATTCTTATCTGCCATACCGAGAGCACAGGCTGCAGGAGCGACCTTAATAAACAAGAGGCAAAAGAATTTGCAATGAACTTAAGAAAGGTTGCCACCCCGGAAAATTTCTCAAAGCTGGCAAAACAGTATTCCTCAGACAGGACAGGCGATGATGGCGGAAGCCTTGGTTTTATTACAAGGGGTTCGGCTGTCCCCCCAATTGAATCAGTGGCCTTTAGCCTTGAAACAGGGGGCATATCCGATGTCGTTGAGACGGAATACGGGTTCCACATCCTGTATGTAACAGCCAGACAAAATGGCCGTTCAGCCACATTTGAAAAGGCCAAAGAGACCATAAAAAGGCTCCTCATGACGGAACATATTGCATCGAGGCTATTCACCTATTCAGGTGAACTGCTAAAAACAGCAGATATAAAGAGATATAAGGAGCCTGAAAAAGCCATTCAAGAGGGGATTAAAGTATCAGAAGAAAAGGCTCTCAAAGAGAGGCCTTCGCATGAGGAAAGGTTCCAGACATTCAAAAATTCAGGTCTGAATGTAAATAAAAACAGCAAAGGGCAGCCGGTTATACTCTTTTTCAGCAGCGCAGGGTGCTCTCATTGTGAATGGATATCAGAGACCTTTGATACGGTTGCCATAGAATATGTTCAAAAGGGGCTTATTGAGGCGCACCACTATGAGATGACAAGTATGGACGATATACTTACACCGGTTATTGAAAAAGAGATACCAAAACAATATCTCAGATACAAGCAGGAGAGGTCGCCTGATTCTGTGCCCTATTTTAATTTTGGGGGTATTTATGAGAGGATCGGCACAGGTTATGAGGCCTCAGATGACTTTTTTGCAGAAGAGCTGGAGATGCGCCAGGTAATAGATGCCCTTTTGGCTGCCAGTTAGCATCTGAATCCTGCAACAGATGTCTGCTTTCATGTTTTAATAAAGGCTTGACAATTTCGGTGAATAGTGACAGTTTACATGTCATTCATTTTAAATAAATACCAAATATTGAATAAAGTTAAAGTTTTACTGATTGGCATGTTTTTCAGAGGTTTAATCTGAGGGGATGGGAGCGGTTATCTGTCTCATTTTATTTAACATTAACTTTAAAGGAGGTTTTTATGGGAGGAGAAAGGCGTTTATTATTAAATGAGTGGCTTCTGGGTTTCTTTTTTCTGTGTTTCGTCTCGTTAACCCTTTGCATCTCAAGCCCGGTTTTTTCTGCTGAAAATGAAGATACTAAAAAGACCGAAAAAAAGGCAGCAAAAGAGGATGCAGATGAATTCACACTGGAAGAAATTGTTGTTACGGCGGAAAAGAGGGAAGCCGTAATACAGAAGATTCCGTTGGATATCGCGGTTGTAAGGCCGGATGACATGGAGCGTCTGAACGTTCACCAGATGTCGGAACTTCAAAAAATGATTCCTGACCTGTCAACAGGTGAAGGAGCTATTGGAACAGGCTTTTTGAATATGACCATCCGCGGTATTGATACGACCTACTGGAACCCGACCGCTGAGACAACCGTCGCTGTCCAGATTGACGGCGTCTCTCTTACAAGGTCCAATCAAATGGAAGGCAAATTCTATGACCTTGAGCGCGTTGAAATGCTCAAGGGGCCCCAGGGTACCCTTTATGGCAGAGGCTCCACATCAGGCAGCTTGACAATGGTAAGTAAAAGGCCAGATATAGGGGCCTTTGGCGGCAACATATCTCTTGAGTATGGCAGCTTTGACCGTAAGCGTATAGAAGGCGCCCTTAATATCCCTGCCACAGACAAACTGGCATTTCGTTTGTCCGGACGCTCAGTAAAACGCGGGGCACAGGATGACGTGGGCATAAGCATCCAGGATATGTGGGGCATGCGCGGATCAATGAGATGGGAACCGACTGACCGTCAGTCCCTGCAGGTTATTGCCTCGGCTGATACCTCCAATAACAGGGGCGGTTATGGCTACGGCGGTGTTTACTTTGAGACCTTTGGCGATGTTGAAATCGTGGCAAACCCTGACCCAACACTCTCTGAAGCATTCCGCAAATATGCCTCGGGCGGGACAGTAAGAACCCCCTATAAGGCCAAATGGTATTATACCGAGGGCATGGAAGATAAGCAGAGGAACAGGAATGATGCACATGATGTGAGCTTCACCTATGAACATGAGTTTGACTACGCATGGTGGACTGTTCAGGGCTCCCGACGGAGCTCTGTTACAGATCTGGTATGGGTAATGGCCCAGTCCCCCTCCCTGCAGCCATTGGGAACTGTAACCAATACCATGTGGTGGGGAACTGACACCATTAACCTTGAAACAGGAGAGATCACTCCGGCAAATACAGCGCCAAGTGGTGACGGCTTTGGAGAGGCCAGGTTGACATATACCACCTATACTGCTCAAAGATATGCCACCGATGGCATTGACCAGTGGGGCAATCCCTATAAGGCGGGCGACACTATACCTGTCACAAAGATGATCCTTTATCCACCTACCTCCACAAGCGCTATTGGCACATTGAGCAATACCCATTCCAGCACCAACACCTTTGAAACCAGGGTAACATCCCAGGAGAGCATTGCTAATGGCGACAAAACAGAGTGGATAGGCGGCGCCATGTACATGGATGACAGGGTCACGGAAATAGCAAAGATAGCTGAAAATGCATATAATAATGTAACGCTCCGTGAATATGCCCTGTTCGGCCAGGCCTCATATGCCCCCTTTGCCAGACTGAACTTTACAGGCGGTTACCGCTACACATGGGATAACAAGAGGTTTAATGGTTATTCCTATGGGGGAGGCTACCAGGAATCAAGCCCGAATAATGACTATAACACTCGTTATCCCAGAGAGATGGACCCTGATATGCATAACCATTATTCATACAGGGTGGCCTACTCCACATATAAATTTAATATTTCATGGCAGGCAACCGATGATATCCTGCCATACATACAGTATTCAAAAGGCATGAAGTCCCTTAATGTAGGCAGGGACGGCAAGGCTGTTCCCCCTGAACAACTGAATTCCGTTGAGGGCGGTGTAAAGGCCAGGATCTTTAATGGACGTCTTCAGACTAACCTTAGCGGATACTATTATGAGTATAAAAACAGGAATGACTGGATTTCAGCATATCAATGCCGTGTTCCTAACTTTGACGGCGTAGGGGATGCCAATGATGGCCGGGGAAATTTTACCGGTTGCAAACAGATAGGTGAAACAGCTAATAACTCCCTTGACTATGTGCATAACTCCTTTGGAGTCCTCTCCCCCGGCGGAGCCAAGCAATGGGGCGGCAGCGCCCAGGTTACCTGGGTTATTACACCCGCTGATATGTTATCGGTAAATGCCTCATATTCACATAATGAATATTATAAGTACAGTGTTGCCAACGCAATGCTAAGGGCCTATGAGCCTCTATGGGGCAAAGGCAATGTTCACTCCGCATTGCTTCCTTCAAACCAGGTGGACAGGACAGGCGAGGAGTTCGGCGGCCGCCCCTGGAGGGGTAATTTTAACTATTCGCACATGTGGTTTATTGGAACAGATATGCTCACATGGACCATTACAGGTCTCTATGAAGGCGAGGGTCTTGAGCAGTATGTGGCAAGAAGAACCACGGTGGAAAGGAAATATCCCGGAAACCCTGACTACTGGACATTTGATATGTCCTTTAACTATTCGTCAAGCAAATGGGTGCCCGAGGGTTATCAGTGGTCAGTGCGTCTCTATGGAAACAATGTCCTTGACAACGATGAGCTGGCAAGCAGGACCTGGAATGACGGTTATAGCGCCTATTTTGGACAGCAATATGTATTTCCTGCAAGGTCAGGATACATAAGCGGCTCATTTTTACAGCCCAGAACTCTTGGCATTCAATTTACTCTTAATTTTTAGGCGAAAAAATGAGGCGGGTCATAAAAAACATTCGCTCATATAAACAGCCTCCAGGGTTCACTTTTTTAAAAGGAGAAAAAATATGAAATGTACAAAAATCAAGTTTAGCTTGCTGTTAATTGTACTTATGGCAATGGTATTTACCATGGCCTGTAAAACCAAGAGTTCAGGGGAGTTTAAACCTAAACTCTATTATACTGTTGACGGTGATGTTAAGAGTATTACCGGTGCTGCCCTGCAAAATGTCAGGGTTGAGGTTAAAGATTTTACCATGGAGAATAGCAGCGCTAGCAAACCGACTGCTACTTTTGCCACACAGACCGATGCGGATGGTAAGTTCTCTCTGCAGATTATAGCCTATGACAGGCTGGACAAGGTTTCACTGCAGTTTACGCGTGATGGCTATACGCCTAACAACCTAACTGTCGGTGTAATGCAGGACCAGACGATCACAATATCGGCAGTGCTCCAGACATCCGGCAGTTTTCAGACTATTGACGCAACAGCAGATAATACCGTAACCGGCATTGGGGGCGCCTCTGTTACAATCAGCGCCAACACGCTGCGTACTGCCGCTGGCGCCGCTGTTACAGGCGCAAGGGTATCTGTTGCCGGCATTGACACTACCGCAAGGCTGGATCTTTTACCAGGCGAGCTGTATGGCTTTGAAGCCGGCTCTTTAAAACTTTTTTCAACCTATGGCATGATTGAGATAAAAGTCCAGGATGGCGAAGGCAAGCCACTGAGTCTGGCGAGCGGCGCAACAGCAACCATTTCAATCCCTGTGGGTGAAATTGTTGGCACCAATCCCCCTGCAACAACCAGCCTGTGGTACTATGATGAACAAAGCTCTGCATGGCTGCCGCAGGGCAGCTTGACCCTGAACAATACAAAGACAGCCTATGTAGGAACAGTCACACATTTTTCAATATTTAACGCCGGCAATAAATATGATGCAACATACATTAAAGGCAATGTTGTGGATCAGGCCAATAATGGCATATATAATGCTGAAGTCTCCATCTTTACATCTCTCTTTTCAAATGAGGGAGTCTGGCAGACAAAATATGCTACCGGCCCCGATAAGGGAGAGTGGCCTTCTATCCTGAACACCGATCTGTCAGGCATTGTGCCTGAAAATATGAAGGGATATATTCCTATACCGGCTGGCCTTGAACTGAATGTTTATGTAAAATATATAAACCAAAAGGATAATAACAAACTGTTTGAATGCCGTTCCGGCAAACCTGCGCCTGGAGAAGGGGTGGCGGATACCAGAAAAGCGTGTGAAATGCCCTTTGTCTCCGGAGCAGCAGGCGCCTCGACAGTATATACAGGTGCGCCTGTGGTATTTGAGACAGCAACTGATACAATCATTAATGCAACAGTAAAATTTGAGGATGGAACCGCTGGCGCAGGGCTGTGGTTCTACTTCTGGACAGCTACATCATGGCCAGGGACAACCGGCCCAACAGCATGGGGTGTTACAGATACAAACGGTAACCTTACTGTAAGAAGTGGTTGGGGCGCTGGAACTGATAAGAATTTCCCTGTGTCAAAGGAAACAGAATTCTTTATGCATGTTTCCAACGCATGGGGAGGCAAGCCCGGAATCCCTGTCAAAAGCTGGTTTATCACCCCTCCTGCCGGGGCAGTTACTGTGCCTCCGGTTACTGTGATAGGCGGAGAGGAGCAGCCAAATACAAGGACATGGACAAGCGGATTGGCTGGCGAGGTTTATAAATTTGAGATTACACTTATTAAACAAAGCACAGGAGGCCCGGTTGAGACCCCCTATTCTTATGTTAGGGGAACAGCTTACCTTGCTGATGGCAGCATAGCCCCCAAGGGGTCATGGGTTATATTTGCAGGCACCTATTCTGGAACCCCTGTGCTCTATCGTGCCCAGGTTGGGGATAATGGTGTTTTCCCTGATCCGACCGGCAACTTTGATGTGGAACAGGTTAACGGGCAATACTATGTAAAGATGGCGGCCAAGATCAAATATACTGTGACACTGGCCGACTATCAGACGAATCCCACAACCCCTGTGATACTGGCTTCTTATGAATATACATCTCCTGAAAAAGACACAACTGGCGATTTGACAGTTGGTCCCAATACCACTGTTAGCGGGAGAGTTTACCGTGATGGAGGATTAGGGGGTAATCTATTGGTCACTTTCACACTTGTAGATGCGGTGACAGAATGCGTAGAAGATGAAAATGATCCTGATTATGATGAAGATTGTGAAGTGGATGTACCTGTTACCGATATTACTGATGCAGGTGGTGTATACTCTGTCAAGCTTGAGATTAACCGTGACTACATCGTAACAGTTGCGACACAGGAAGGTGGCACTCCGCTCGATATTCTCAAGACTGTCCTTTACACAAGTAATGAAGATGCTTCACCTGATGAACTTGATATAACCATCGGAGCTGCATATGAACCAGTTGCCACTGTTACTGGGAGAGTAGTATATGAAGGGGCATATGGGGAAGGTCTGTTTGTTAAATTCACAAAAACAAGTCCTGGCATAGGGGATGAACCTGTCATTGTCATTACTAGTGAAGAGGAAGATGAAGAGGGTACGTACTCTGCTGATCTTGAACCTGCCACGCAGTATACTGTGACTGTTTCTGAGACCCTTGATGGGGCTGTGCTTTATCCTTCAGAAGCTTATCCTGGACCATCAGGTGGAGATTTACTTTTTACAACCAGTAACATTGATACTCCTATTGATGGTGAGGAAGATGAACTTGACATAACCATTGGGGCGCCATTAGTGGATGATTTTATACCAATTATTCCATCTGGAGTTACTGCTATCTATGGAACAGTAACTGATTCTGCAGGAGCTCCTAAAACAAATACAGGATATGTCTTCCTGGAA
>CAYWRH010000015.1:0-44501 GCA_964460435.1 uncultured Desulfatiglans sp. | reverse complement strand
CTAAAGAGGGTTACCTAAAAATATTTTATGATAATTCAAGATGTTATACTTTTATTGATGGGCGCTAAAAAATCTTGACAGAATGGCCTCTTGCTAATATATTTCACCATCTGTTTCATACAGTGCGGCAATTCGGGCAGGATTTTTGCATCAGGCAGATAAGAACAGCGGCTTTTTCAGTAACTCAGTAAGACTTAATACACAGGCGGTACCGGAAAATAGTTGATTTTATGAACAGGTTTCTTTCTCATATATTTAAAAATGTATATCATGGGCTTATTTACCTGGGCCTTATATCCCTTTTCTTTGTTGCGCATATTGATGCTAAAGAAACTATTACAGGGCAGGTTGCTGAAGAGATTTCATTTCTGAACTCCTTTTCCGATGAAGACCTCCAGGAGCTGATGAAGAGCTACGTCGGAATACGCTACAAATATGGCGGATCAACAGTAAAAGGCTTTGACTGCTCCGGTTTTGTAAAAGAAATCTACAGCAAATATTTCAGTGTTGACTTGCCGCACCAGTCATCGCAGCAGTCTTCATTGCCGGAATTTACCCCGGTTTCTCTGGATGCACTTCGCACCGGAGATCTTATCTTCTTTTCAACGAACAGCAAAAAAAAGAGGATCAATCATGTGGGCATATACCTCTCTGATGGTGAATTCATCCATGCGAGCAGAAGCACCGGCATAGTGATCTCCTCCCTAAACACCTCATACTGGAGGACAAGGGTGGTCAGCTCAAAACGCCTCTCTGAAAGGGGTGAAAAAGGAGAAGGTGATTTCTTTATGGGCATGGACTGGGTAATCAACTCGGAAGATGTAAACCTCTCGTTTATGGATAATGAGAGATTTCACGGCCTCTCAGGCTCAGGTTTCGGAAACCATAAAGGATACACCGATATCCTGAATATATACAATACTATGGAGTTCGGATATACCAGAGAATCTTCTTCAAGCCTGACCAGTTTCAGTTATTTCAGAAGCTCCTTTTTATATGACAGGGATATGCCTGATGGCAGCTATTACAATGACTACACAGGCATACGAGACGAGATCAGGCCTGATTATACGCAGGGATTGAAGATTTCCAGGAGCTTTACTGTGCATGATAATATATCCATTATCCCCTCACTCTCATATTTTGATTACAGCTCTGAGATAGAGAGGGATAATCTTCCAAGGCTGGCCCTTGATCTGAACTATAAACTCTTCTCTTCATCGGAAAAATGGTCTATGACAGGCGGTCTGCATATGCCATTGCAAAAATATCCCCTGCCAGGGCATGACAATGGAACTTTTGATAATGCTGTAGGTCTTTCTTTGACCTATCAGCAGAAACTGACCGACAATATGTCCTTTTCTATAAGCGGCAGCAATTTCAGCGACAGCTTCCAGGGATTCATGCAGTACCCATCATCAGATTCAAACAAGGAAGAGAGGAATTTCAACTTCAGGTTTAAAATCAATTATTAGTCAATACCTGTTTCATTGTCTATCTTAGATATTACAGGCACTATAAGCTTCTGGCGGGTTGAAAGGGCACTGAAGTCTGTTTCAGGGTTATATTTCTTTAACAACCAGAATGGAACCTCAAACTTCTCTTCACACAGGGACCATAGATTGTCGCCTCTTTTTATTGTGTATTCCTCTGTCCTTTCAACCCTGTAGGAGGCAAAAAAATCCTCTTCTATCTCTTTGTGGTATTCATACCTTCTCTCCTCAAAGGTCTCTTTTGAGACATTGTCAAGAGGTATCTTTATTTTCTGCCCTACACGTATATTCACGCTCCTTGAAAAGCCATTAAGCTGCCTGATCTTCTGGCTGTCTGTCTGGAGCCAGCTTGCATAACGACCGAGGTTTTCCTCAGGCTCTACCTGTATTGTGCCGACAGACTTGCCATTAACAATTATCACCTTTTTTATAGTAAAATCGCCTGTCACTATTGCCGGGTTTATCAATACAGTCTCGGCAACAGAGTCAGGAGGCGGAAGGGCAACTATTTCAGAGACTTCAATGTCGGGTGAGATGGGGGTGCCGGGCCTGTCTTCAGCTGCAGGAGATGCCGGTTTACTGGTTTCTGCGGATTTCTTTTTTATCTCCGGCTTTTTATTTATATCCTCCTTTACAGGCAGGGCCGCAATCTTCTCACCTGCAACCGGTATCCTCAGATTCTGCCCCACATATATGGCTGCCCTTGAATTGAGATTGTTTGCATCAATAAGATCCTTAAGCCTCACATTGTGATTCCTTGCGATCTTGTTTGCAGTATCCCCCTTTTTTACCAGGTAAAAATGGCTGGGTTTCTGATCCTCTTTTAAAAGCTGGGCAGGTATATCCATTGAGGCTGCCCTGATATTCGATGAGGCCATAGAGGGCAGAAAGAGGCGGCTCCCCTTTGAGACATACTTCTGGTTCAGATATACAGGTTCACGAATAGCCGGATTCAATGCTTTAAGTTCACTGATTGATATATTATAGTGTCTGGCCAGATCACCTATTGCGACATTACCAGGAATATTCACCATAACCCTTTTTACCGGATCATCAAGTTTCAGTTCCCCGAAATATTTCCGGTAATTTGATGCCACCTCACGCGCTGCCAGAAACTCTGAGTAAAAATTACGCGAGGCAAAGCCAAATGAGCGGCTGTCATAGCTTTTATATATTTTTTCATAGCTGCCATGAGCCTTTAATGCCCTTTGCATACCCTGCGAACCGTGATTATAGGCTGTAAGCGCCACTGGCCAGGAGCCAAGGATATTATAATTTTCCTTTAAAAAACGGGCTGCCGCATGGGTGGCCAGTATGGGATCACGCCGCTCATCCACGGTATAATCTATTTTTAGATATCTTTTGCCTGTGCTGTTTGTAAATTGCCATATGCCCGCAGCACCAAACTTGCTGTATGCCTGATAATCAAAGGAGGACTCAACATGGGGGAGATAGGCCAGATCCTCCGGCAAACCGTGATATTTCAGTATCTCCCTGATTTCATCTATATAGGCGCCTGAGCGGAGTAATCCGGCTATAAACCTATCTTTCTGCCCAAGCTGAGCCCTGATATTGTCATTCGCCTCCTTTAGAAGATGCTTCAGGCCATTTTCTGAAAACAGCCCGTGGATGCGCTTTTCCTCCTCTGACAGGGGCTTATGGCCAGAAGCAAGCCTTTTGACCATGTCTGAATAATGCTCCTTCTTTTTATTCACAATATTTTTATTGTATTTATGAGCATCAGGTTCATCCTTGCCCTTTATATTTATTATCTCATATATAAGGGAGAGGTTCCGCTTGTCATGGATAATCACCTGAGATGTGGTGTACTCTGAATAGACCTTTTTCCAGAATTCTATATTGGGCTTTATGCTCTCATATGCCGGAAAAAGTTCATCCATCTTCTCGGTGGCAGGAGTATCCGCAGCCGACAATAATATTATCAGGCTGAAAAAGGCCAGACCTCTCTTGATGCAGTAATTCATGATCTTAATAAACCCCATTGTCTGTGTGAACCGTGTCCTTAAAATGCTATTCTGTGGCAAGTCTCACTGCTTTCTGCGTGGTAATTGTAAGTCGTTGTATAAGTGATGAGATAAGACTTTTCAGTCTGGGGGAGATGGATTCATAATCCTTTAAGAGAAGAGCGGTATCTAGCAGCCCCACCCTTGTTGTTGTCTCCGCAACAATGGATACATTCCTGGTCACGCCCTGACTTGCCTGCCATAGGGGCGCCTCCCCAAATATTTCTCCCTCAGTGAGGGGCATTATGGTTATCTGCCCCTTTGGGGTCATCTTTTTAATCTTTACAAGCCCTTCAAGGATGATATAGACCCAGTCACCCTTGCTTCCCTCCTTAATAATTGTCTCACCCTTTTGGTATTCCTCCTCCTGGGTAATGTAGGGGTATAAATATTTCGCTATTGCCATAACAGGATTCCTTTCATCAGGGCATCAGGAAAAAGCCCAGGTTTTTTGCCGAGTGCTCGGAAAGTTCAATAAATGAGACCCCCAGTATACGCGTATCATGGGTTTTCCCCTCCTTGATGCTCACGAGCCTGCATGAAAATTCTATGTTTCTGCCGTTAGGCAGTGTGGTGGAAATAAGAAATTCCTCTCCAACCCTGTAGGGGAAAACAGGGCTCAATATTGGCCTTATCTCAAGGCCTGCCCCTCCGAGGCTGATATCCTTTATCATGCCCTTCAGTGTGCTTTTTGAACTGGAGTAAAGAGGTGTGCAGAGGAATGGGAGATTGACCCTCTTCCTGTAATAACGCCTTTTTGCAGCCCAGGGGTCTGCCTCTCTCTGTTGTTCTCTCTTTTTTATCTTCTGGTCAGTGAGTTTTACTACCAGCTTATTCATCCTGCCAATATAGGTTAGAGTCTGGTCTGCCAGATATTTTATTGCCGGGGGCATCTGCTCATATTCCATTTTTAAAAGCCTGGGGTGCCATACCTCAACAAGGGTATCCTCAAGCGCCCTGGCAGATGAAGACCTCCTCTCAGTCATATTTTTATCATTCAGAAAGATTGTCTCCCCTATAACAGCGCCCGGCCCGATGGTCGCAAGTGGGATGACAGCATCTTCTGCCTCGGTAAATATGCTTACCAGCCCCTCAAGTATCTTGTAAATGGAGATGCCATAGTCACCCTCCTTTATAATAAGGTCACCCTTTTTATATTTAAGGCGGACTACGGCCAGATCCTCATCTTTGTTTTCATTGCCGTTCATATCAGACCCTTTACACCACTCTTATATTTGAATGCCTTGCCCATGCCCTTTTCAGCATAGGGCATCTATAAGTATCTTTACCTTTTCTGCCTCTGGCGCATAGGGCGCCAGCTCCAGAAATCTTTTGAGCGCCTTCTCTGCGTCTGACGGATGTCCAAGACGCACATAGGCATACCCTGCATAATAATATGCATAGGCATTTTCAGGGTTTATCTTGATGGCATTTTCCAGCTCCGTGATGGCCTTTTTGGGTTCCCCTGCCTCAAGATAATATGCCCCCTGGTAAACATGGATATCAGACTCATCAGCCTTGGCAGCCTTGGCAGCCTCAAGGCCCTGAAGCGCCTCAGGATACCTTTTCAGTTCAAGGAATATACGCGTTATCATGATTTCAAGCCTGCCATTATTGTGGGGGATCTCCCTTTTGGAATCCTTGATATCCTTAAAAACCTTAAGGGCATCTTCATATTTTTTTTGCATATAGAGGGATAATCCGAGGTAATAGCTGGCCTCTAAATTGCCCGGATCACCCTTCAGCGCCTCCCGGAGTGTCTGCTCAGCCTTGCCGAATTCATAGGCATTAAACAATTCTACCCCCTTTTCAGTCTGGGCATACAATGAACCCTGAAAGAAAAATAATACTGTTAAAATGGTAAATAATATCCATTTAATTTGCCTGGCTGTTTTTGACATAATGCCTCCATGCTTTCAGGTTTATTTTAATAAAACTATCAAATTTTTTTAAAAATATTAAGCAGTTTTTCCCTGAATGGAAGGTGCCTTTCAGGAACTATTTTCCCATCCAGCCTGTTTTTCTCAATTGCCACTGCTATAGGGCCCACAAGAGAGTTAAGCAGGAACTGATCCTTTTTGCGAAACCCGTAAGGCTTTACAGATTCGATATATATGGCGCCAAGAAGCTCATTTCCGCTAATTATAGGGACTCCCATTGCGGACTTTATCTCAAGGGTATCTCCCTTTTCTATATATGACTGGGGCAGCTCAAAATCTGTATTGGACATTCTTATGGTCTTTTTTTCATTTGCCACCCTTTTCAGGATCTCTTTCTTGTACCTTGAGGCAGTTTTTTCATGTGAATCAGCCACTATCTCTACCATTTTGCCCCTTGGCTCTTTTGCCTGCGCCAAAAAAACACTTGCATTATCTATCCTGGGCAGGGTCTCCAGAACCAGGTTCAGAAACAGCTTGAAAAAGGCATTTATATCCATCTGGCTTTTAAGCAACTCCGAAACATTGTAGACCAGCTCAAGCTCTTTAGCGGTACGGCGCTCCCTTTTAGGCTTGTCAAACGAAGAGTATTCACCTGAATTATGTTCAGGCGAAGGGGCAGGCTTGATTAATGAGCCCCTTCCGCCGACATCAACAAGCTTCATCACAGTATTGCCAACAGATACAAGGTCTCCCTCATTAATCTGGAAGCCCTCGCCGGGAGAGATAGGCTCCCCGTTAACCAGAGTCCCATGCTTGCTGTTCAGATCCTCAATAAAGAAGTCCCTGCCGATCTTGAATATCTTGAAATGTTTCCGGGACACAGATATATCGAGGAGGGCAATATCATTCATCTTCGGGCTTCTTCCGCAGAAAAAGATCTCCTTTGAATCAAGTTCAAAGACCTGATCCTGAAGCGGACCATTTATTACGAGAAGACTGGGCATATTGTTCAGACCTTAATATTTTTCCATTGTTTTTCACATATTATTAAATTCTAATCACGGGAAACACAATAAAAAAATTATGCGCATTTTTCCCTGAATTTTTTTACAGAGCTTATCTCTATATATGAGGCGCCATGCTCTACCCCGAAACTCCCTGCAAGAATGATTATTAGGTCGTCATCATTAAAGGCTATTTCATTGATAAGAGAATGGATTTTTTTTCTTAAAGGCCGTGGAGAGGTAATGTCCATGGGTGAATATTCTGCAAAGACTCCAAAGGATAAGGAGAGAAGGCGCACCACCCGCCTGTCATAGACCTGGGCATATATGGGGTTATCACCCCTGTATGCAGCAAGTTCCCGTATGGACTTTCCTGTCATTGAATCCGCAACAATACATTTTGTATTCAGTCTTAAGGCTGCCTTTACAGCCGCCTTTGCAAGATAGGCAGTGACCCTGTTTTCAAGTGAATAGGAGACATCAACATAGCTGCTTTTCTTGTTTTCCACCTCAAGCGCTATCCTGGCCATGGTTTTAACCGCCTCTTCAGGGTATTTGCCATTTGCTGTCTCGCCTGAAAGCATTAGCGCATCGGCATGATCCAGACAGGCATTCGCCACATCCGAAACCTCTGCCCTTGTGGGCCTTGGCGAATCTATCATGGAGTTAAGCATCTGGGTTGCCACAATAACCGGCTTTCTTCGCTCTATACATGCCTTGATAATATCCTTCTGGATCAGGGGTATCTGCTCTGTGGGTATTTCAACAGCAAGATCACCCCTTGCGATCATGATACCATATACATGATCAAGTATTTCGTTAAGATTTTTAACACCCTGCTCATTTTCTATCTTGGCTATTATCTTTATGGGGGATTTTTTTCTGTCCAGGATAGACTGCACAGCAATAACATCCTCTTTGTTTCTCACAAATGAATGGGCAATAAAATCAATATCATTGTCTGCTGCAAACTCAATAAATGCCTTGTCCTTTTCAGAAAGTGCAGGAAGCTTTACATGAACAGAGGGAATATTTATGCTTTTCCGGGGGTAAATGACCCCGTCATTTTCAACATAGCAGTATAAATAGTCATCATCCTTTTGAGTGGCAGTAAGTGCAATAAAGCCATCATCAATCAGGATTGCGCTGTTAACAGGCACATCCCTCACAAAGTGTTCATATGATACATGGATTATATCATCATGGGATGGCACACCCGGAGCGCCTTTGATCCGAATTATATCCCCGCATTTTACCTTTAGCGGCGAATCGCTTGGGCATGTCCTGATTTCAGGCCCCTTTGTGTCCAGGAGTATGCCTATCCTGTCAGATACCTTCCTGGTATCCTGTATCACCTTAAGGGCGTCATCATGTGTCATATGGGCGGTATTGAGCCTGACCACTGTCATGCCTGCCCTGTGGAGTCTTTCTATAAACTCGGGCGAACAGTTGAGGTTAGAGATAGTCGCAACAATCTTGGTTTTTAACGGCATGGGCATATCCTCTAAAATTTATTATAACACTGCCTTCTTTTCACTTAACAGTATTTATTAATTCACCCTATAACCTCTGGGCGATTCAAAAAGCCTGATCTGGGCATCAGAATGGCCTTTTCTTTTTGCTACGTTATACAGTGAATTTTCTTCAACATCTTCATTGCCCCATTGATGCCATCCGGGTTGTTTAAACCTGGCAAATAATTCCAGATATGGGCCAGGAGAGCATGACTCTATAAGGTTATAAATTTCATCAGGTTTTCTGGAATGCTCACGTTTTCGGGTCGCGAGAAGATTTACCTGTGTTCTGCCAGGTTGAAGCGTCCGCATACTTCCTCTGACACCAAACAGAATTAGCTCAGTGACATTGCGAAAGTAAAAACCCACCCCTCTGCCATCAGGGCCATTGTCTTTTCGTATTTTATACCAGACGATATTGGTTTTATATGTAAACCCCCATGCATCCATGACTTTAAGACCTTCCATAAGCAGGGCATTCGGCACCCAGAGATATAAGTGTGATTTTGCAGCAGCAAGCTTGGAAACAGGCAGATCCATTATCTCTTTAAGTTCCATTGTGGGGTACCTTAAAAGCCTTCTGTGCTCGGGTGCAACCTTTCCTGAACGGTTTTGAAACTGCCACGGAGGGTCTGCCAGTATTGTTGAATATTGACCTTCAATTTTTCCGAGTAGATCCTGAGATGGGTTTACTTCAGTGAGATTAATTATTTTTCCTGTCATACCAATCCCCTCTATTATAACGTAACAATAGATCCTGGAATACCTATTAAGAGTAAAGGGCATGGATTCCCGACTCCCCTTTTTACTCTAATTTCTAATTTCTTCCAATGGGTATCTGATAAGGCATGTCTTATCCTCCGGGTCAGTTGACCTTCACCTCCACCACCTTTAACAAGTTCTTCAACTGGCAATGTGATGTTGGAAAGCACAGATTCCAGTTCTGTCATGGCGTCTGGCATATCATGCTGTAATATCGCTTCTGCGTGATGTAAGGCCAGTATTTCGAACCCTTTATTTTTCAATAATTCAAGCATTCAGTAATCACCAAATAATAAAATCAGATCAAGACCCTACCCCCTAGAATACCACATAAAGAGGTAAAATATATATCATAGTTGCCGGATGAATAAAAAACTTAAATTATATAACAAGATTCTAACCAGATTTTATTATGAACAAATTTTAAAGAGTCAAAATTTATGACGATAAATTATTCCTGATTTAAAAATTCTAAAATTTTCTGATCAGGTGGAGGAAACTGGTAGAGGGATAACTCCTCAGGATCAACCCATCGGATATTCTGTCCTTCAAGCGGCACGGGAGAGCCATTTACAAGGGAGCATAAAAATGCGTAAAGCTCCACTATTTTGGTCTCATATTCATGGGTAACAGAAAGAAGTAATTTTTGTGGGTTTATCTGTATCCCCAGCTCTTCCCTTATCTCCCTTTTTACGCACTCCTCAAGAGCCTCGCCCGCCTCTTTTTTGCCACCTGGAAATTCCCATAACCCCTCAAGGTGTTTGCCTTCAGGCCTTTCTGTAATAAGGAGCTTCCCCTCATGCCTTATTATTGCGGCTGTGACCTCTATCCTTTTTTTATGTGCCATGAGAGGGTTAAACCCCTTTATCAGAGGTTCTCCATCCTGAGTCTCAAATAGGCCTCCTCAGCCTCTTCATTATCAGGAGAGAGATCAAGGATCTTTTTATAAAGCTTAAGGGCATCGGCTGGCTTTCCCAGTTTTTCATAGAGCCTTGCGAGCTGTAAAAGGGTAGGCACATCATTGGGTTTTGACTTGAGCAGCGCCTGTATGTAGTTGGCTGCCTCCTTTTCCTTTCCAGTATTAAGGCAGGCAATCATGAGATATTTTGTTATATCTGCGTCACCGGGATTTTTATTAAGACCCTTGCTCATAACCGTGTACATTGTCTTAAAATCCTTTGCCCTGTTCAGGTATTCAAACACAAATGCATAATACTGTTTTTTGTCAGGGTTTTTATCAAGTATCTTTATTGCCTGTTCATAGGCAGATTTGTCATTCTTCTCTTTTTTATAGATATCAAACAGAAATTCCCTTGCATCTGTGTCACCCGGATTGGCCTTAAGATATTTTTCAAAATAATCCTTTGCTGCTTTCGGGTTTCCTGTCTCATATTCAAGTGTGCCAAGGTTAAAGAGGACTGTCTTGTTTTCCGGCACAAGGGAGAGTATCTTTTTGTAATATTCCCTTAATGCGTTCTTGTTGCCCCTCTTTTCCTCTAGATTTGCAAGCATGAGCCATGCATCTGTATAATCAGGCCTTACCCTTGTTACCTCATTCAGGTATGCCTCAGCCTTTTTATACTCCTTTTTAGCTATAAGCCCCTCTGCCATTTTTATCCGGCTCTCTATGTCATCCGGCTTTTTTTCCATTACAATGGAGAGATATTTATCCGCATTGGCCCTGTCGCCAGTTGCCTCATATAAGCTGGCTAGGTTGTAGTAGATATTCACATCCTCGGGGTCAAGTTCAAGGGCCTTTAAATAGGCATCAATGGAATTTTTTGTCTGTTTGCCTTCAGAATACATATAGCCAAGCTTTTTGTATATAATTGCCCGGTCATTATCCGGCACCATATCAAGGAGAGTTCTGTATTCATATATTGCATTTTCCCTCTTGCCTGTTGTTTCGTAGAGTTCTGCAAGCCTCTTTCTTAGAGCCAGGTCATCAGGCATCATCTTTATGAGCCTTACGAGCATATCGGCTATCTTTACATTGTTCTTTGCAGCCTCATATACCTTGAGGAGTTTCCGGATATCCTCTGCCTTTGGCGAATCACCTGCAATTCTTTCAATAAGGTCAACTGCCTTGCGCCATGCCTTTGATTCAATGTATTCATCAACAAGCATGTCAACAATCTTGCCGTCAGTAAACCCTGTATCTATTGCCTTTTCGAGCACCTCAACCTTTGTTCCCCTGTCAGGGGCGCCTTCTGCCCTTGCCAGCCAGTCCTCTACATTCGGCTCAATTACAATCTTTATTGTGCCTGCGACATCCTGGTTACGCCTGACCTCAAGGGTGACCTCGTGACGCTTATATATATCCTTATCATTAAGTAGCTTTTCTAGGGGAGTTTCTCCATACAAAAGGCCGTCAACATCAATATCAGGCGAGGCAAGGCTTATCCCCTGGTTGAAAAATACATTTGTTGATATCTCACCAATTTTACATATATCTGAGGGGTGAAAGCGGGCGGTTTCCCCCTGAAGGAGCTTTATGGTCTCCATGTTTTTTGTGATAACAACATAATTGAGCCGGACTTGAGAGGGGTTAAAGCCCCTGTACAAATAGACCCCGCCGGCCAATAGGCAAATGATGATAATGATCAAAACCGGGCTCATCCTGGTGCCCTCACCCGGTTTTTTTCTTATCTTTTTTACCTTCCTTGCCAGTCTTTCTCTGTTTGATAATGCCACGGTACTAATCTTTAAAAAAAATTATTACTTCTTTTTTTCCGCTTTGCCTTCCCATGCCAGTATTATGGGGCTTGCAACATAAATGGATGAATATGTCCCCACGACAATGCCCACCAGCATTGCAAATGCAAAATCATGTATTACAGCCCCGCCAAGCACATAAAGGGCAGCAACAGCCACCAGGGTTGTCGCTGCTGTAAGGATTGTCCTGCTCAGGGTCTGGTTTATGCTTAGATTCATCACCTCTGCCAGATCACGTTTCTTGAACCTGGCAATATTCTCACGTATCCTGTCAAACACAACAATCGTGTCATTCAGGGAATAGCCTATTATGGTAAGCAGGGCAGCGATAATGCTCAGGGATACCTCCCTGTCTGTAAGGGCAAATATGCCAACTGTTATGGTTACATCATGGACAAGCGCTATTACGGCGCCCATGGCATATTTAAGGTTAAGCGCCCACAACAGGATGATTGTGGCAATAAGCACAATAATGGATATCCAGACCATGCTGATCTTCATCTTGGAGGCGATAAGCACCACAAAACCAAGCACTACTGCCATGGTTATACTCTTTAACCACTTAAGCTCAAATCTTCCTGAAATATAGATTGAGATCAAAAGGAGTGAAAACAGGATCGCCATGCTTGCCTTATCCCTTAGATCGCTACCCACCTTGGGGCCGACCATCTCAAAGCTCCTCATCTCGATAGCCTCGCCGAATTTATCGGAGAGTACCTTTATCACCTTATCCTCAAGCCCTTCACTATCTATGTCAGGATTCTGCACCCTTATAAGGTACTCGAACAGATCCTTTTCGCCGAACTCCTGGATTATGCTGTCCTCAAGGTTAACAGGCTTTAGCGCCTCCTTTATCTCTGCCGGTGTGTGCGCCTTTGCCATTTTAACCTGTATAAGGATGCCGCCGGTAAAATCGACACCCAGATTTGGGCCGCCCCTGTAGATAAGCAGCAGTATGCTTATAACAATCAGTGCAAGTGAAAAGGCATATGCCTTTTTTCTGTTTCCGATAAAGTTTATGTTAATATCATCTTTTATAAATTGCATAAATCAGCTCCAATATTTGAGATTACGCATTGTTACCTAGATACTAATCTTTTTCCAGTTCAGCTGTGTGTAAAGATAGTCAAAAATAAACCTGGTTATAAACACCTGGGTTAACAGGGTTGCCACAATACCGATGCTCAGGGTCACTGCGAACCCCTTTACAGGGCCTGTGCCGAACTGGAACAGCACCAGGGCAACTATCAGTGTTGTTATATTTGCATCAAGGATGGTGACAATGGCCTTGCTGAATCCTGCATCTATGGCCGTTCTTGGCGTTTTGCCCAGTTTTATCTCTTCACGTATTCGTTCAAAGATCAGCACATTTGCATCCACAGCCATGCCTATTGTAAGTATTATGCCTGCAATACCGGGGAGCGTAAGCGTGGCCTTGAAAGAGGCAAGCCCTGCCATTATCAAAATAACCATAATCACAAGGGATAGATCAGCAATAATGCCTGATATGCCGTAATAGATTGCCATAAACAGAACTACTGCAACAGCGCCCACGATCATGGAGAGAAACCCCTTCTTTATGGAATCCTTGCCAAGTGATGGCCCTACTGTCCTCTCCTCAAGGAATTTCACCGGAGCAGGAAGAGAACCTGCCCTTAATGCGATTGCAAGATCCTTTGCCTCATCCATTGAAAACCTGCCTGTAATCTGGGCATTTCCGCCGGATATCTTTTCATTGATATTGGGCGCTGAATAGACGTTGCCGTCAAGGACAATGGCGAGCCTTTTGTTTACATTTTCACCTGTTACCCTTTCAAATATCCTTGCACCCTGGTTATTGAATGATAGAGAAACATATGGAGAGCCATTCCGCTGGTCTATGCTTACCCTTGCGTCAGTGATATATTTTCCGGTAAGCTCGCTCCGCTTTTTTAACAGATAAGGGGTTCTGACAACATTCCCTGATATCTTGTCACGGGAGACCTCATAAACCACCTCCCTGCCGGGTGGCACATTACCCTTAAGTGCCTCATCAAGGCTGTTTTCCTCATCAACCAGCTTGAACTCCAGCTCCGCAACCTTTTTCATGAGATCCTTGGCCCTGTCAGGGTCTGATACACCGGGGAGCTGTATCTGTATCCTGTGGTTCTGGAGGAGCCTGATATCTGCCTCAGCCACACCATACTCATCGATCCTGTTTTCAATTGTCTCACGGGCCTGCTCAGTGGCGAGCTTCATAGCCTCATCCCTGGCCTCCTTCTTCAGGAGCAGCATGTATCTTATCCCGTTTTCAACAGAACCGCCGTCTGTTATATCATACTCCCTGTAACGGGCGGAGATCATATCCTTAAAGGTGCCCTTGTCCTCTTCCCTCATGAGGGTAACGTTAATGCCGGTCACCCCTTCACGTTTCAGATCAAGGTATCTTATCTTCTCTTTTCTCAACTCCTCCTTGATATCATCCACTGCCCTTTCAAGGTCATTTTCCACTGCCTTCTCGGCCTCTACCTCCAGAATAAGGTGCATACCCCCCTGCAGATCGAGCCCAAGGTGAATCTTATCCTGGGGCAGCACCCCTGACCACCACTGGGGCATGCCACCTGGAATGGATGGAACAAGGTATATGAGCGCAATGACAATAAAGATCGCAATTATTATGCCGCGCCAGCGCAAGTTCTTTGACACGATTTATGTCCCCCTTTTTATCAAAATTAATTGATTGCATGTAATTGGTTGATCTACCTGTTTATCAAAAAAACATGCAAATATCTCTGGTAAAATATTATTACTGTTTTATCATGGTTTTAAAAAATGCAGGATGCCCTTTGTTAACCTATCTTTCCTGCCACCGAACCCCTTGATATCTTTACCCTTACCTTTGGGGCGATCTCCACTATTATTGCATCCTCAGTAAGGCCTGTGATCTCACCATGAATCCCGCCTGATGTTATTATCTTGTCCCCCTTTTTCAGGGCCGTAAGCATTGTACGATGCTCCTTCTGCTTTTTCTGCTGCGGCCTTATGAGCAGGAAATAGAAGATAATTATCAAGGCTATAAATGGCAAGAAGCCCATCATGCCCCCACCCTGTGCCTGTGTTCCTGTCTGGCCACCTGCCCCCATGGCGTATGCTACATCTATCATTATGCCTCCTTTAGTCTTGTATTGTTTTCTGTCCGGTTTCCTAATCTATAAAATTCTTTTTTAAATTCCAATAATTTATTGCATCTGATTGCATTTTTTATTCTTTCCATGAAATGGATGTAATAGTAGATATTATGTATGGTGTTCAGCCTGTAGGCCAAAAGCTCTTCAGCCATAAAAAGGTGCCTCAGATATGCCCTCGAATAATTCCTGCATGTATAACACCCGCAGTTCTCATCCACAGGCAAGCTGTCTTCCCTGTATTCAGCATTTTTTATGACAATCCTGCCGCCATCAATAAAAAGGGAGCCATTCCGGGCATTTCTGGTGGGCATCACACAGTCAAACATGTCCACTCCAAGGATAACCGCCTCAAGGATGTCCTCCGGTTTTCCCACGCCCATCAGGTATCTGGGCCTCTCTTCAGGCAAAAACCGGATGGTCTCGGCTATAACCCTCTCCCTTGTCTCCCTATCCTCCCCGACTGACAGCCCCCCAAGTGCATAGCCTGGAAAGTCCAGTTTTACAAGCTCTTTTGCGCTCCTTTCTCTCAGGTCGCTGTACATCCCCCCCTGAACAATCCCGAAGAGGTTCTGCTCCTTTTCCAGCTCCTCATTAAGGCATATCTCGGCCCATCTGGTAGTTAGCCTGACAGAGTTTTCCACATACCTGTATTCTGCCGGCCAGGGAGTGCACTCGTCAAAGGCCATAACAATATCGCTCCCAAGGGCCCTCTGTATGGAGATAGACTCCCTTGGGCCCAAAAAGTGGGTTGAGCCGTCTATGTGCGACTGGAATGTAACCCCATCATCTGTTATCTTTCTCAGTTTTGCAAGGCTGTATACCTGATATCCGCCGCTATCCGTAAGCACAGGCCTGTCCCAGTTCATAAACTTATGTATGCCGCCAAGTTTTTTTACTGTTTCATGGCCCGGCCTTAAATATAAATGATAGGTATTGGACAGTATTATCTGCGCCCCTGCATCTGTAAGCTCCTCAGGCGACAGGGCCTTTACTGTCCCCTGCGTGCCCACAGGCATAAAGACAGGGGTTTCCACTTTGCCCCGCGCTGTCTCTATAATGGCGCATCTTGCACCTGTGGAGCTATCCTTATGTGTAATATGAAATTCCAAAAAACCTATCCTCTCTAGTCTATCAGCATGGCATCACCATAGCTGAAAAACCTGTATTCACTTTTAATCGCATGGGCATATGCCCTTTTAATAAGCTCCATGCCGCCAAAGGCTGAGACCAGAAAAAGGAGCGATGACTTAGGCAGATGAAAGTTTGTAATAAGACCGTCTATTACCCTGAACCTGAAACCGGGTGTAATTAAAAGCCCAGTTTTACCACTGGACGGCTCAATGCTGCCTGATTTGAAAGCCGCACTCTCAAGGGTCCTCACAGTGGTTGTGCCCACTGCAATAACCCTCCTGCCTTCATCCTTTGCCCTTTTAATCGCGCTTGCGGTCTCACCCGTGATGCTGTAATACTCCTCGGCAAGGTGATGCTCCCTTATATCCGTTACCCTTACCGGCTGAAATGTGCCATACCCCACATGGAGGGTTATGGCTGTAATGGTGATCCCCCTGTTTTCAAGAGCAGAGACAACCTTTTCTGTAAAATGAAGCCCTGCTGTAGGGGCAGCGACTGCCCCCCTTTTTGCGCTGAAGATGGTCTGATATCTCTCCCTGTCAAGAGGGGCAAGGCCATCATCAGCCCTCTTTATATATGGCGGCAGGGGCATAGTGCCAACATTTTCAAGTATATGGTCAATGGAGATAGGCCCTGTAAAGGAAATCCTTGCAAGCCCCCCCGCATCAAGTTCTTCAACCCTGCCGATAAGCCCCTTTTCAAAAAATATCCTGCTCCCCCTTTTTGCTCTTTTTGAGGATTTTAACAGACACCACCTGGTTTCAGATATCCTCGCATCCAGGGTCTCAGGGTGCTCCAGCACAAGTATCTCTGCCCTTCCGCCGCTCTCCTTCTGCCCGTAGAGCCTTGCAGGCACGACCCTTGTATTATTAATTACCAGAAGATCACCCGGCGCAAGGAGCATGGGCAGGTCATAGAAGTTATGATCAGAGATACGCGACTCACCCCTTTCCACATGAAGAAGCCTTGACCTGTCCCTCTTTGGCGCAGGGGTTTGGGCGATCAGATCCTCTCTTAATTCAAAATCATAATCTTCTATATCAAACATAATATTTCACCACGGAGCATACGGAGAACACGGAGAAAAGCCTCTTTTAAGTTGTTAATAAATAATTTTTATTTTTCTTCGCGCCCTTTGCGTCTTTGCGGTTTAATTTTAGTCTGTCACTTCAACCATACAAGAGCACGGAGGAGACGGAGAAGATTAAAAGCATTTACCCCGTGCTCTGCCTGCTCTCCGCGGTCTATTATCTTCTATTACTCCTATTGATAATGGTTGTATCAAACGAATAACAGGAGGGGTAACTTATATAAAATATTTAATAAAGTCAAAGGCTTTATTGGTACATGAGCTGTTCCGGGAAGCTTCGGGCATGGCAAATGTGATATAAGTGAACCTCACATAATCCTTGATATACAACCTCATATCATATATCTAATACTCTTTTAAAATTGATTGCAGGATTTTAATGTTGACATCACCTAATAGACTTACAATAGACCTTGGGGCGCTTGTGCATAACCTTGGTGAGATACAAGGCTGCATCGGGCCTGACACAAAGATCATGGGTATTGTAAAATCCGATGGCTATGGTCACGGCATTGTGCAGGTATCAAAGGCCCTTGAAAAAAACGGGGTTTACTCTCTTGGCGTCTCATTTTTGGAGGAGGCCCTTTTCTTAAGGGAGAAAAGGATCGGTATCCCCATTGTAATCCTCTGCGGCATAGAGAGAGAAGCTGATGCCGCGGCTGTTATTGATAATGGGCTCACACCTGTTGTGTTTGATCTTGCTTCTGCTGAAATACTGGAGAGAATCGCCTCAAAAAGGGGCAAAAGGATAAAGGTTCATGTAAAGATTGACACGGGCATGGGGCGGCTCGGCATAGATTGTGCTCATGCCTTATCACTTTTAAAAAGGATTGAGGGGCTGGGCTCACTTGAGATTGAAGGGCTAATGTCTCACCTCTCGTCCGCAGATGAAGAAGATAGCTCCTTTACAACAGGGCAGATACAGAGATTCAGGGCCGTGGTTGACGAGTCGAGGAAAATGGGTATGGAACTCAGGCTGAACCACCTGGCTAACAGCGCAGGTACAGTCAGGTATCCGGATTCCCACTTTGATATGGTGCGGCCAGGTATCATGCTATATGGCGGTCTGCCATCCCCTGATTTCAAAACAGGGTTGGATCTCAGGCCGGTCATGGGTTTTAAAAGCCGCATACTGCAGATAAGGGAATTTGAAGAGAATACCCCTGTGAGTTACGGCAGGAGATATTATACAGATGGTAAAAGAAAGATTGCCATAGTATCAGCCGGTTATGCCGACGGCCTGCCAAGGGCCATCTCCAATAAGGGGAGGGTAATAATCAACGACGCTTTTGCCCCGATAAGAGGCAACCTTTGCATGAACATGCTTGCCTGCGATATAACAGGGATAAATGGTGTCAAGGCAGGGGATGAATGCACTATAATGGGAAGAGATGGCGATAAGGTGATAACCGGCGATGAGATAGCAGGGTTAAGCGGCACCATTTCATATGAGATATATTTATCTTTTGGTAAAAGCCTTGAAAGGGAATATATCTAGAATTTGTTTCTTTCTGGGCAGATGCTATATAAGAATCAGAAGTAAAAGGAGTTAGTGAAAAATAAATATGAAGGAAAATCTTAAAAATATCATCAGGGATACCCTTGATTCATGTTTCAAACAGGGGCTGTTAAAAGAGGCAGCCCTCCCAAATTATGTGATAGAGGTGCCCAATAACAGGGAACACGGACATCTTGCAATTAATCTTGCCATGACACTGGCATCATCACAGAAAAGGGCGCCCCGCGATATAGCAAAGGTAATAGTTGATAACTTGAAAGACCCTGAAAAATTCATAGAGAAGGCGGAGATCGCAGGCCCGGGTTTTATCAATTTTACAATAAACAGGGGAGAGTGGCTCAAGGCGCTTAAAAGGATTATTGACCTTGATAATAAATATGGCGCTGCACCTGAAAAGAGGGATGAAAGCGTGCTGGTTGAGTTCGTAAGCGCTAACCCTACCGGCCCTCTGCACCTGGGACACGGCAGGGGCGCGGCGTTAGGCGATACCATATGCCGTATCCTTGAATTCAGGGGGTATGATGTATCAAGGGAGTTCTATATCAATGATGCGGGTGTGCAGATCAGGCTTTTAGGGGAATCTGTCTATGCAAGGTGGAAACAGATTAATAATCCTGATCATCCATTTCCTGAAAAGGGCTATCATGGTGATTATGTTATTGACCTAGCAAAGGAAATTGCCAAAGAGGCTGACCTTTCCGCTATGGATGAAGAGAAGGCCATTATTACCTGTTCCGAGATCGGAAAAGAGAAGATGCTGAATGAGCTGAAAAGGGACCTTGAACTCTTCAGGGTCCATTTTGACACCTGGTTTAATGAGTCGGATCTCTTTAAAAAGGGGCTTGTGGACAAGGCGCTTAATGAGATGAAGGCAAAGGGCGAGCTCTATGAAAAGGATGATGCCCTCTGGATCAGGACATCAGCCTATGGTGATGACAAGGACAGGGTAATAAGAAAACAGGATGGCCAGTATACATACTTTGCCTCTGATATTGCCTATCATTTGGATAAATACAGGAGGGGTTTCAACAGGGCGCTTAATATCTGGGGGGCTGACCATCACGGGTACATTAACAGGGTTCAATCTGCCCTTAGGACCAATGGCGTTTCACCCAGGTGGCTCTCGGTGCTCCTTATACAGCTTGTAAAGCTCTGGAAAGAGGGTGAAGAGGTAAGGATGTCTAAAAGGGCAGGCCAGTATGTGACCATGAAGGACCTGCTTGAAGAGGTTAATGTTGATGCTGCGCGTTTTGTCTTCCTGATGAAGAGCAGCGATTCGCCACTTGATTTTGATATAGACATGGTAACAAAGAATGATAACGAAAATCCTGTATATTATGTACAGTATGCCCATGCAAGGATATGCAGCATATTCAGGAAGGCAGAGGCTGATGGCATAGATGTGGCCCTTGATACGGATGCCGGCACCCTGGGGCTGTTAACGCTTGAAGAAGAGATAGAGCTGATCAGGACACTTGAAGGGTTCACTGAACTCCTTGACAGTATCTGTGAGACATTTGAGGCACACAGACTGACCTATTTTCTTACTGATCTAGCAGCCAGGTTTCACAGGTATTTCAACCTGGGTGTAAAGGATTCGGAAAACCGTATAATAACAAATAATATAGGCCTTACAAAGGCAAGGCTTGCGCTTATATCAGGGGTAAGGATAGTATTAAGAAACGGTTTAAGCCTCCTTGGCGTAAACGCACCGGAGAAGATGTAATAATAATGGGAACAGCAAAAGAAAAATCAGGAAAAGGAAAGAACATGATCGTCTTAAGCCGCAGCTATGCCTTTCTATTAAGCGGTTTTATCCTGTTCCTGTTTTTCTGGATGTTTGTCCTTGGGGTTTTTGTCGGTAAAGGTATTATACCGGGAAGCATGTTTGATATTAAATACCCCATAAACAGGGTCAGAGCGCTTTTGGGTCTGAAAGAAAAGATCAAGTATGAACCCCCAAAGGAGGGTTCACTTGATTTTTATGCTGACCTTGAAAATAAGAAAAATAGGGCGAAGATCAAGAACCTCATTACTGCCGAAGATAAGATCCCTGATCAGCAGATCACCCTTGCACGGGATGAAAAGGGCCCCCAGCCTGATAAGGGCAATGAGGTAAGGGGGTTGATAGGGAATAGGGAGAGAGAGGATGACGACTCTTTGAGGGCCCAGGATGATATTATGCAGACCTCTTCATCTGATGGGCAAAAGGAACAGAGTTACTCTTCATTATCAAAAGAGGCGCCCCCTTCGATTAAAGTAGAGGCAGGGGAACACTATTCCGTGCAGATAGCCGCTATAAGCGACCTTGCAAAGGCTGAGGAAACCATAAAAGATCTTGTTGATCGTGGATATGATGCATACTATTATGCGGCTACTGTAAATGGTAAAAAGACCTTTCGCATAATGTGCGGCAGATTTGCTATCCGCAGCGATGCGGTTCAATACCACTTACGACTCAAAAATGAACTGGGGTATAATGGTTTTATCTCAAAGGTAGAGGCAAAATGATCAGAAAGGCATATATAAATGAGGTCACACAGATACAGCATCTGCTTAACCATTATGGCGACAGGGGGATACTGCTCCCCCGTTCACTGAGTGAGCTGTATGAGCACCTGAGGGACTTTTATGTTGTAACAGGGGAAGACAGCAGCATAATAGCAGTATGCGCACTCGGGTTATGCTGGGAAGACATTGCAGAGATAAGGTCTCTTGCAGTAATGGAGAAGTATTACGGGAACAATTACGGTGTAATGCTTGTGAACAGGTGCATTGAAGAGGCAAAGGACCTCGGGCTTAAAAAGGTGTTCACCCTTACCTATGTGCCGGAATATTTTAAAAAGCTGGGATTCAGGGTTGTGGATAAATCGGAACTGCCCCACAAGGTATGGTCAGATTGCCTGAAGTGCACTAAATTCCCGAACTGTGATGAAATAGCATTAGTTAAGGATATTTAATATTAGAAGGGGTTTATCATGTTTGGTATAGGATTGCCTGAATTACTGGTTATTATGGTAATAGCCCTCATAGTAATAGGGCCGAGCAAGCTGCCTGATCTGGCAAGGGCTCTGGGTAAAGGCCTGGCTGAGTTCAAAAAGGCATCCCAGGAGATAAAGGCAAGTTTGAACCTTGATGAAGAGATCAGGGCTATTAAAAAAGAGACAACCGAGACATTGAATGACTTTAAGGAGTCGATTGATAAGGCTGCCACAGATATGGCAGATGATGCGGCTGATAAGGCCCCCGCGGTTGATAGTGCATTAATAACCGCACCGGCAAATGAACCTCCGGTAAACGGGGCAAATCCGGAAATGACCTCTTCGCAGGCTCCTCTAGCCACTGAGACAGATGAAAAGGAGACCTCTATAAAAAATGATTGATGAAGCAAAACAGCCCTTCATGAGCCACCTTGAGGAGCTCAGGAAACGACTTATCCGTGCATTTATAGCGGTAGGGGTTGGATTCTGCTGCGCCTACTATTTTGCCGAAGACCTTTTTAAATTTCTCACAGCCCCGCTCACAAAGAGCATGCCAGAGGGGAGCAGCCTTATCTTTACAGGCCTTCCGGAGATGTTTTTTATAGAGCTTAAGACCGCATTTGTTGCAGGCATCCTGCTGGCATCGCCTGTAATCTTTTATCAGATATGGAAATTTGTTGCGCCAGGTCTTTACCCCAATGAAAAGAGATATGTTGCGCCCTTTGTCATTTCATCCACAGTGCTTTTTATCTCCGGTGCGCTATTCGGTTATTTTATTGTTTTTCCGGTCGGGTTCAAGTTTTTTCTTGGCTATGCAAATGATGGCATCAGGGCTATGCCGTCTGTTCAGCAGTATTTCGGTTTCGCCTCTAAGATGCTCCTTGCATTTGGCCTTGTGTTTGAGCTCCCTGTGGTGCTTTTCTTTTTGACCAAGATGGGGCTTGTGACTGTCCCCTTTTTAAAGAAACACCGTAAGTACGCCTTCCTCTTTGCATTTATTGTGGGGGCAGTACTTACACCATCGCCTGATGCTGTGTCTCAGTGCCTTATGGCAGGGCCTCTTGTCCTTCTGTATGAGGTGGGCATATTCTTTTCACGCTTTGCAAGGCCCGAAAAAAAGGGGGAGAAAAAGGGAGAAGAATAGCTGTTTATTTTCCAACCAGAAAGAATAAAAATCTGGATGGGGCTTTCAGCATTCAGCTATCAGCCAACCCTTTGTTTTAAGAGCCTTTTGCTGAAAGCTGAACGCTGAGGGCTGATCGCATGAATCCAGGAAAGATAGTTTTTGGATGGAGATTAGTTAGTTATGGACATCCCCAGCTCATATGATGTTAATTCGCCTCCTGATGCTAAAAAAGTAAACCTTTGAATTATGTCGCAGAATAAATGCCTTTTAAGAAAAGTTTAAAAAGAATAAAAAACAACTTACGCTCCGGTATTGAGTGAAATGCCTATGTAAACCAATACCTATTTCATATGAATGTATAATTTGACATTTAATACTTTCTTTTCTATATTTCCAAAAAATAAAGATTTCCTATAAAAACCCGATGATAATAAGAGGTAATACAAGAAAGGAGAACAAAGAATGGCAATAAATGAACAGCCTGCATGGACTTCTTTTGATGTTATTAAAGGTGTATTCAGATATTTACCCGTTGATAAACCAATATCATCATCCAGGCCAGGATTACATACGGCAATATACAATATTTCACAGGAAGAAAAGTATAAAATATTTTTGAAGGATTATTTATTTGAAAGAGACAGCCATTTCCCTTTTTCAAGAGAGCTTAATATAGATATCCTCAACCTTGAACAGTCGGGGCATCTCTCTGCTGATAATCCTGATTTTGTTGATTATAGGAAAAAGCCCAAGCTTGAAAAAACATTTGATTTATACACCAAAGCCCTTTTTAAACCAGAAGAGCTAGCATTGATAAAGGAAATGGCGGACTTATTTGCAAAAAACATTCATTAGAACATTCTTATGAATTCACAAACTCATGTACCACCTGACTTTATAACAAACAATACAAACATTATAGATCAGCTATATAATCAAATAGATGAGTTCTTAGCTGCTTATTTACCAAACCAACCTTTCGCAGCATCATCAAAAGTAGTTCATGATAGTCTCTGGGGCACTTTAAAGCTGACTCCGGCTGAGATATGTTTTATTGATACGCCACTTGTTCAAAGACTCAGGCAAATAAGGCAGACAGGTTTCGCCTATCTTACTTTTCCATCAACAACACACTCACGATTTGAGCATACGCTTGGGGTTATATTAAATGTTAAAAAATTGGGCGATGCACTAATTGAGGGTAAACAGGAAAAGAGATTTACTAAAGAAGATCATACAAAATTAAGGTTGTCTGCGTTGCTTCATGATATAGGCCATGGGCCATTTAGTCACAGCAGTGAAGAAGTCTATGGTAATCTCCCGCAGTTTGAAATTTTAAAAGAAATAATACCAGGGGCAAAGCCACATGAAATCCTTGCATACTTGATCTTGAAATCCGATCGTTTTAAAAAATACAGCAAAGCCGTTTTTGATATTGTGAAGGAAGCAAGAATTGAAACCGAAGAATTAGCCGACATGATAGTGGGAATCAGTAAAGATAAGGAAACACCTTTTAAGCATGAAATACTAAATGGCCCTTTTGATGCGGATAAACTCGATTACCTTTACAGAGACAGCCATTTCAGCGGATTACCATTATCTGTAGATCTCGACAGACTCTTTTATACTGTACATATTGATAAGTCACCCGCGCCAGACAATAAGTACAGGCTCATCGTGACACATAGCGGAGCAACATCGTTGGAACAGATACTTTTTTCCAAGATGGTGCTGTTCACCACTGTATATCAACACCATAAGGTACGCACATGTGACTGCATGTTTGCCAGTATTATTGAATATATGCAGGAAAATAACGTTCCAATGAAAATCAAAGGGAAGAATATTCTCTGGAATTCGCCGGTTGATTACTTATGGATTACTGATGATGAGTTACTATCTTTTGGTTTTGAGACAGAAGATACAAATCTACATAGACTTATACATAACCTGTTTTTCAGGCGACTATTAAAAAGAGCCTTGGTTTTATCCCATAAGACAATAGAAAAGAATGATGAAGATAGATGGGATGAACTTCAAAGGCATGCGAAAAAATCTCCTGTTTCATGGGCTGCAAAAAGAAGGTTAGCAAAGGATATCTGGGAGGCTGCTGGAAAACCATGCCTCCCTCAAGAAGTATGGGTGGATCTCCCTGAGCTCCCCTCAATGAAATCGGCAGACACCACTTTTGTAATGCCAGGGAAAGAATCAGAATTAATATCACTCAACGAACTGTTCCCAACTGTACGGTGGACACAAAAATATGGGCTTAATAAATGGCGAGGTCATATTTTTTGCCCGCCGGATTGCCGACAGCAAATTGGTAAAGCAGCAAAGGAACTACTTGAAGAAAGATATGGTATAAAAATTCTTCCCCGGGCTTTTCATTGGTGTAAGAATAATGTGTTTTAAATAATGGTATAGCCTCATGTAGAAATGAATAGTTGTTAATGGAAACATGGAAAAAATATCAAAAGTATACTTCAGAATATTTCAGATCCATGAGGCTAAAGTTACCTTCTCAAAAAAGTCCTGCCAGTTTAAGTCATTTTCTTCTGTTTCAGAATGTGGGTACCAGGGTCGCGTCTTGACATTGGACATGTCTCGAAGTTCTTGCTCTGCTTAAAAAGAACAGAGCAAGAATGAAATATAGGTCAATAGATACAATTGAATAAAATAATCAGACAATCTATTGCCCCTTCAGATAATCATGAATCTCCTCATACCTTAACTCGTTTTTATCTTTAATAAAGGGTATGAGCATAGCGCTGTGGCCGCTACCCATGATCAATAGAACACGTTCGCCTGGTTCAACAGTCTTCATTATATTTGCCAGGATATAAAGATTTCTTTTACACCATGTCTCTGTAAATTCAACGCCGGGGTTTGATTCTTCATCTCCCATTTCAAGTATCTGTCCCAAGGTAGAGGTTTTTATTCATATAAAATCAATATGTTTTTGATTTTTTATTGACGATAGGGTAGTTTATACGCTCTATTACTGGCTGTAGAATTCGCAAGGATGCTTATAAAAAAGCAAAGGTTGCTGTTTCACCCGTAATAGGTTTTAGCGAGTATGTGGATGAGTATTTAAGGCTTGCCCTGATTGAAAACCCCCAGAGGACAAAACAGGCTGTCAGGGGTATAAAACAGGTTTTATAGCCTCTGCTTATAATTTATATGGAGACACAAAATGAAACAGGTAAATGTTGGAATTATAGGGTTCGGGACCGTAGGCGCGGGCACAGCGGAGATCCTCCTTAAAAACAGGGAGATCATCAGAAAGAGGGTCGGGCTTGATATCGTATTAAAGAGGGTTGCGGACCTTGATCTCACATCAGACCGCGGCGTTACACTGCCAAAGGGTGTGCTTTCAAATGATTCAAACGGATTACTGAATGACCCTGAGATCGATATTGTTGTTGAGCTGATAGGGGGCATGACAACCGCAAAGAGCTTTATCTCCACAGCCCTTAAAAACGGCAAGCATGTTGTGACAGCCAACAAGGCGCTCCTGGCAGAACACGGGAGCGAGTTATATGAAATCGCCTCAAAGGCCGGCGTAAACATTGCCTATGAAGCGGCAGTTGGCGGAGGCATGCCGGTTATAGGGGCATTACGGGACGGGCTCGCAGCCAATAACACCCTTAAGATAATCGGCATATTAAACGGCACAAGCAACTATATCCTTACACGCATGTCAAAGGAGGGTTTACCCTATGCGGATGCGGTAAATGGCGCCATAAAACTCGGATACGCAGAAGACCCGCCAACCCTGGATGTGAATGGCACTGATGCAGCCCATAAACTTGCGATCCTCATTTCCCTTGCCTATGGAGTGCCTGCGCCATTCGGGAATATATACAGGGAAGGCATAGACAAACTTACACCTGAGGATATCCTTTTTGCGGATCAGTTTGGTTACTGCATCAAGCTGCTCACCATTGCGCAAAACCTTGGAGATGAGATAGAGGCAAGGGTTCACCCTGCCATGCTTCCAAAGAACCATATGCTTGCCAATGTGAATGAGGCATTTAATGCCGTCTTTATTGAAGGAGACTATGTGGGCCCCACCCTGTATTATGGTCAGGGCGCAGGCAGAAGACCGACCGGAAGCGCTGTTGTTTCTGACATAATAGCCATAGCAAGAAAGATAAAAAGCGGTGCGGATAAAAGCTCTTCTCCTCTGGGGTTTGCCGATTCAACTGGCCAGGCCATAAAGATACAATCTATGAAGAACCTTAAAACCGCCTATTATTTCAGGTTCATGGCTGTTGATAAACCAGGCGTGCTCTCAAAAATTTCGGGCATCTTAGGCGAAAAGAATATAAGCATATCATCTGTTATCCAGAAGGGAAGAGATGCGGACGGGGCTGTGCCGATCGTCATGCTTACCCATGAGGCATATGAAAAGGATGTAACAGAGGCCCTTGCTGAGCTTGACAAACTGGATATACTAAAAGGCAGGACAATGATGATAAGGGTGATGGGGTAAAAGAAAGGTGCAAGGTTCAAGGTGCAAGGTTCAAGGTTGTCAATTATCCGCTTTCCCTTGCGCCTTGCGCCCTGTGCCTTGCGCCTATACCCAATAAATTTATAATCTCAAAAAGGTAAAACTATTTTATGGCTGGCAATTCTAAAATCAAATATCTAGTATTGGTCGGTGACGGCATGGCTGACTACCCCATTGATGCCCTGGGTGGCAAGACCCCTCTTGAGGTGGCCCATACCCCGAACATGGATCTCATTGCCTCATGCCGCACAGGCTGCGTTAAGACCATACCTGACGGTATGGAGCCTGGCAGCGATGTGGCAAACCTATCGCTTATGGGCTATGACCCCTCTTTGTATCATACAGGAAGGTCTCCCCTTGAGGCGGCAAGCATGGGGGTTGAGCTCGGCGATGATGATGTGGCCTTCAGGATGAATCTGGTCACGCTTGATAAAAGGTCAGATAATGAAGTAATAATGGTGAGCCACAGCTCAGGTGATATCACCACAGCGGAATCCACTGAAATAGTGAATGACCTTAAGAGCTGCATAGAGTCCAAAGGGATAAGTATCTACCCGGGGGTTGCATACAGGCACCTCTTAGTCTGGAACAATGGCCCTGAAAAGGCCCATACAATACCTCCCCATGATGTGCTTGACCAGAACATGGCAGAATACCTTAATAGCAAAGACCCTGTTGTCAACCTTATCAGGAGTTCCTGGGAATCGCTTGAATCTCACCCCCTAAACAAAAAAAGAAGGGATGACGGGTTAAAGGTGGCTAACTCTATCTGGCTCTGGGGACAGGGCAAAGCCCCGGCTATTCCCAAATTCAAGGAGCTTTATGGCCTTACAGGCGGGGTTATTTCTGCAGTAGACCTTATCAAGGGCATTGGAAGATATGCTGGGTTTACACCCATATATGTTGAAGGCGCAACAGGGTACCTGAATACCAATTACAGGGGCAAGGCGCAGGGTGCGCTCGATGGCCTAAATACAATGGATTTTGTCTTTGTCCATGTGGAGGCCCCTGATGAGGCAGGCCACAACGGGAACTATAAAGAAAAGATAGAGGCCATTGAACGCTTTGATAAGGATGTGGTGGGGGTTGCGCTTGAAGGGCTTAAAAGATTTTATGATTACCGGATTATGGTTGTTAGTGACCACTATACCCCGGTAATAAAAAAGACCCATACAGCAGAGCCTGCGCCATTTGCCTGGGCCACCAGGAATGAGCTTGAATCTGCAAGTCAGGTTAAGGGCTTTACTGAAAAAACAGCGGTTGCATCCGGTCTGATGATGGCCCCTGGCCATACACTTATGAAACACTTTCTGGGTACAGAATGAAGAGGGCCCTGACAATTGCCGGCTCTGACAGTGGCGGGGGCGCAGGAATTCAGGCAGATATCAAGACCTTTACCGCCTTTGGAGTTTACGGCACATCCGCTATAACAGCGCTTACTGCCCAGAATACAATAGGGGTGCAGGGCATATCGGAGGTTGATCCAAAGTTCGTAATGCAGCAGATAAAAAGTGTGCTTGACGACATAGGCGCTGACGCCGTAAAGACAGGCATGCTTGCAAACAAAGGGATAGTAAAGGCTGTTGCGGATATATTAAGGGAATATAAAACAAGGAATATCGTGGTCGATCCTGTTATGATAGCAAAAAGCGGCCATGCCCTGCTCTCAGAGGAGGCCTGCAGCACGGTCATAAAGGAGCTTCTTCCCATAGCCACTGTTGTAACACCCAATATCCACGAGGCAGAGGCAATGGTTGGGATCAGGATAGAGAATCTTGATGATATGAAAAGGGCAGGCGCCATGATAAAGGAAACGGGCTGTGACTATGTTGTCGTCAAGGGAGGGCATATGAGTGGAAAAGAGCCGATGGCAACAGACGTTGTATTTAACGGTGAGGAATATTTTCTCTTTTCAGAAACACGTTTTGATACAAAAAGCTGTCATGGTACAGGCTGCACCTTTTCAGCGGCAGTAACAGCCGGCCTTGCAAAGGGCTATCCAGTAATAAAGGCCATAGAAAAGGCAAAGGCATTTATAACAGCGGCTATCAGGGACAGTTTCAGAATCGGTAATGGCCACGGCCCAACCAACCATTTTACAGGCATGAAGACGGGGTGGTGATATGATCATTTCGCTTATGGCAGCGAGGTCAGACAATAATGTAATCGGGAACAATGCGGATATCCCCTGGAAGGCGGAGGGGGAGCAGCTCCTGTTCAAGGCCATGACCTACAACCAGTGGATACTTGTGGGAAGAAAGACATATGAGGCAATGGGCAGGCTCCCCAACAGAAAATATGCTGTCATCTCCGGTTCATATGATGAGAAAACAGGTGAAGATATATGTTTCTTTAAAACAATAGACAATGCGCTCAGATATCTTTCAGGCGTAACCGGCCTCGTTATTGTATCAGGGGGCGGCCAGATCTATAACGAGATGATATCAAGGGTTGATGTTATACACCTCTCTGTAATCCACTGTGAGGCCAGGGGCAATGTATTCTTTCCAGAGATTCCGAAAGGATTCAGGATGGCATTCTCGCAGGATTTCAGATCAAATATTGATTATACATACCAGATATGGACAAAGTAATTAATACGTCTCAGAGGCTTAAATGGGTGAAGCAGGGCAAATGGATATACCGATAGAAAATGTAACATCAAAAAATCTCAAGCGCGCCTATAATATCATGCATGTTGGGACAAACAGGGTGTTTAAGAATACAGGTATAACCGTGGCACAGTTTGACCTTATGGAGACCATACTTTTATCCAAAGATCAGGCGCTCTCCATACAGGATCTCACTGAAAAAACCGTATGCCTTCAGCCCAATATAACAAGGATGGTTGCCGAGCTTGAAGGCGCCGGCCTGGTGATGCGCAAAAGCGGCAGGGACCGCAGGACAGTAATGGTGCATCTTACCCCAAAAGGGGCAGAGATGGTTGCAGCAATACAAAAGCCCCTGTTTGAGTTCCACCTCTCCCAATATAAAAATTTAACGACAGAAGAGCTTCATCTTTTCAATGCCCTGCTTGAAAAATTAACACGGCCATGACTGTTTAACAATATCAATATGTTATATCTTTTTCACACAATTAAATTGACAGTATATGAGCCTCTCAATTAAGATTTACTGATTCCGAACTTCGATAATGTCCGGGCATAATAAATTCTTTTAGAATCAACAAGATCAAGATATAGATGGAGGACATCAATGAAAGATAAAGCCAATACATCCTTTACCCTGTCACCGGCAGTGCTGGAATATATTGATAAATGGAAGGATAAACCCGGCAATCTCATAATGACGCTTCACAAGGTACAGGAGGAATATGGATATGTCCCCAGGGATGCCGCACTTCAGCTTACAGAGCTTCTTGATATACCGCTCGCAAAGATATACGGGGTGCTTACCTTTTATCATCTTTTCAAGCTCAAAAAACCAGGCAAGTATCTGATACAGGTATGCATCGGCACTGCGTGCTACCTGAATGGAGGGGAGGATATCCTTCAGGAACTGGAACATATTTTAGGCATAGGCGTGAATCAGACAACGCCCGATGAACTCTTTTCAATAGAGGCAGTGCGCTGCATAGGTTGCTGCGGTCTTTCGCCTGTCATGAACATCAATGGTGAAATATTTGGCAAACTGAAAAAAGAAGACCTGGCAAAGATCATTGCACAATATAAAAAATAACTCTCCCGGAGGGAATCATGTCAAAACTGAACAGAGAACAATTCAACAGCCTGAAAGAAAAATTGAAGGCATCAAATGAACAGCAAACAGAAATAATAGTCGGCCTGGGATCATGCGGCATAGCTGCCGGCGCAGCCAGGACTTTTGATGCCTTTCAGAAGGAAATAAAGGCAAAAAGCCTTACAGGGGTGGTTCTTCGCAGAACCGGGTGTATGGGGCTTTGCGCATCAGAACCTACAGTAGAGATAAAGGTCCCTGGCATGGCAGATATTATCTATGGATGGGTTACCCCTGAAGTGGCGCGTGATATCGTGCAGAAGCATGTAATGAGGCAGATACTTGTCAGCAACTGTATACAGGACAAGTCCTTTAAGGATATTTTAAAGGAAGGAGAATAGGGCAAAATGTCATTCAATAGATATATTCTAATTTACCGTGAATCGGATGCAGGCGTGGACAAGAATGAAATGCTGTTTGATGCCTTTATGAAGGAGCTGAGTGAAAAGGATCCTTCCAACTCCGTTCAGGTGGTTGATGCGGTTATGAACGGCCAGGCTGACCCTGACAGCACCCTTGTGAAGATCATACCTGATAACATCTATTTCAATTGTAAAAGCACCGATGATGCCAAAAAAATAGTTGATGATTTTATAATCAAAAACAAACCGGTCAAAAAGCTTGAGGCGCCGTCAAAGGATATTCAGTACCGGATAGTGTTAAGGAACTGCGGCGTTATCGATCCTGAAAATATTAATGAATATATTGCCAGAGAGGGTTATTCAGCTCTTGAAAAGGTAATCTTTGAGATGACACCCGATGAAGTAATAGCTGAGATAAAAAAATCGGGTCTTAGGGGCAGGGGAGGCGCAGGGTTTCCAACCGGAAATAAATGGGCATTTACACAGCAGGCGGCTGGAGATGTAAAATATATTGTCTGCAATGCTGATGAGGGCGACCCCGGTGCATACATGGACAGGAGCACTCTTGAAGGAGACCCCCATTCTATCATCGAGGCAATGGCGATTGCCGGTTATGCTGTAGGGGCCAGCAAAGGTTATATCTATATTCGCGCCGAGTACCCGCTTGCCATAAAGCGGCTTGAGATAGCCATCAGTCAGGCGACTAAAATGGGGCTCATGGGCAAAAAAATCCTGGGCAGCGATTTCAGCTTTGATATAGAGATACGCTATGGCGCAGGCGCCTTTGTGTGCGGCGAAGAGACCGCCCTTCTTGCATCCCTTCAGGGAGAAAGGGGTATGCCAAAGCCAAGGCCGCCTTTTCCTGCAGTAAAGGGACTATGGGGTAAACCGACAGTAATTAACAATGTTGAAACCCTGGCCAATATCCCTGTTATTATCCTAAAGGGCGGTGACTGGTTTAACAAGATAGGCACTGAAAAATCAAAGGGCACAAAGGTATTTGCTGTAACCGGAAAGGTTAAAAATTCCGGACTGGTTGAAGTGCCTATGGGCACAACCTTAAGGGATATCATCTTTACGGTAAGCGGCGGTATTGGAAATAACAAAAAATTCAAGGCGGTTCAGACCGGAGGGCCGTCAGGAGGGGTTATCCCTGAACAATTCCTTGATACCCCTATAGATTATGAGAACCTGATATCATTAGGCTCAATGATGGGTTCAGGCGGTATGATCGTCATGGATGAGGATGACTGCATGGTGGATGTGAACAAGTTCTACCTCCAGTTTTCTGTGGATGAGTCATGCGGCAAATGCGCCCCGTGCAGGCTTGGAGGAAGACAGCTCCTTCACTATTTACAGGACATAGCAAAGGGAAATGGGGATATTAAGGATATAGACAAGATGAAACGCATAGGCAATGCCATGCAGAAGGCATCACTGTGCGGCCTTGGCCAGACAACCAGCAACCCCATACAGTCCGCACTGAGATATTTTTATAATGAATATGAAGATCATATTGTAAACAAAAAATGCAAAGCAGGTAAATGTCTTGAATTGCTGACCTATACCATTAATCCTGATAAATGCTCAAGATGCAGTATATGTAAAAGGTCATGTCCTGTATCGGCAATCAGCGGGGACAGGGAGTCAGGGTTTGCTATTGACAACGCCGTCTGTATCAAGTGCGGTGAATGCTATAACAGATGTAAATTTGATGCAATAGACAGGGGATAAGTTATGACCGAAACAAAAATGATCAAGGCCAAAATCAATGATATACTGGTAGAGGTGCCCGCAGGAACAACTATCCTTGATGCTGCGCGGAAGATTCAGGTAAACATACCAACCCTGTGCAAGCATCCTGACCTTCATGCTACTGCCGGCTGCGGGATATGCATAGTCAAGGTAAAGGGCAGTAACAAGCTGTTAAGGTCATGCTGTACTGACATAAGTGAAGGGATGGAGGTCACCACCCATGATTCTGAGATTATTCAGATCAGGAAGACCGTGCTGGAACTGATCCTCTCCAACCACCCTGATGACTGCCTTCATTGCGGAAGGAATACAAACTGTGAACTGCAAAACCTTGCTGCCCATTTTGTAATCAGGGGCATACCATTTCACACCTATACCAATTCACTGCCAAAGGATTTTTCAACCGGCAATATCGTTCTTGTCCCCAACAAATGTATCCTCTGCGGCAGGTGCGTGGATGTGTGCCAGAACATACAGAATGTCTGGGCGCTTAACTTTGTCGGGCGCGGCATATCCACAAGAATCGCCCCGGCAGGGGATATACTGCTTGCTGATTCTCCATGCGTGAGATGCGGTCAGTGTTCAGCGCACTGCCCTACAGGCGCAATAGTTGAGTATGACAATACATATGATGTATGGCATGAACTTCATGACAAGGAAAAATACTGTATTGTCCAGATCGCCCCGGCTGTAAGGGTGGCAATAGGCGAGGCATTTGGTTATGAACCCGGTGAGCTCCTTACCAGAAAACTCTATTCTGTCCTGAGAAAGCTCGGCTTTAAAGCGGTATTTGATACCAATTTCAGCGCAGATGTCACAATAATAGAAGAGGCCACAGAGTTTGTAAACAGGTTCACAAAGGGTGGAACACTGCCGCTTATCACATCATGCTGCCCTGCATGGGTTGATTTTATGGAAAAGTATCAGCCTGAAATGATCGATAATTTTTCAACATGCAAGTCGCCCCAGCAGATGATGGGAGCGCTTACCAAGACATACTTTGCTGAAAAGGAGGGTATTGATCCCAAAAAGATCTTCATGGTCTCGATCATGCCCTGCACTGCAAAAAAATATGAGATATCAAGGACAAGGGATATGTCAGCATCAGGCCTCCAGGATACAGATGCTGTGCTCACCACCAGAGAGCTCTCAAGGATGATTAAACAATCAGGTATAGATTTTAAAAACCTTCAGGGTGATGACCCTGACCATATCATGGGAGACTATTCCGGCGCAGGCACCATATTCGCTGCTACCGGCGGTGTTATGGAGGCGGCCATAAGAACTGCATACCAATATGTTACTGGCGAAAACCTCAGGGATGTCAATGTTGAGGCTGTGCGCGGCCTTAAGGGGGTAAAGGAGGGCATTATTGATATTAAAGGCACAAAGGTGAAGGTGGCTGTTGCCCACGGCCTTGGCAATGTGGAATATGTGCTTAACAGGGTAAAAGAGGCAAAACAAAAAGGTGAAGAGCCTCCATATCATTTTATCGAGGTTATGGCCTGCCCCGGAGGTTGCGTGGGAGGCGGCGGTCAGCCCTACGGCGTTACAGACTATTTAAGAACAGAGAGGGCCACAGGTATCTATAAGGATGACGCAGCCCAGGCGATAAGGTGTTCACATGATAACCCCATGATCAAAAAGCTGTATCAGGAATTTCTTGGTGAACCGGGAAGCAAAAAGGCGCACCACCTGCTTCACACCCATTATGAGTCAAAGCCTGTTTATTTGAAATAGAATTAAACCCGTTCTCAGAAAAAGAGGGGGCTGCTCTATAAAAGGCAGCCCCCTCTTTTTTTGTTCATTCCTGACTGGCAAAAAGATTTTACCAGTGTCCATACAAAAATTACAGTTACTGGATAGGCAATCCTAACCCGGTTACCAATCCATGTTAAAGTTAAATACTATTTCCCTGTCTCAAACCGGAACTTCTGATCCGGGTCAACAATGGCAAGCACCCTTACAATAGAGCCATCGCCGCCTGGCCAGCGCCAGGGAAATGCCATAAAGAAGCATCTCTTGCCTGTTACCTTGTCAAGATCGCCTCCTATGTTTTCTATTCCGGGTATACCGCCCTTGACCATAAGTGTCTTGTGGCCTGCCTCCCAGTCAGGGAAATCGACCTTGGGATCCCTGCCATATTCCTTTTTCCATTCTTCAATAAGGTGGGGCTGTGTTGGGCCAAGGCCGTGATCCACAAGCTTTGTGGCGATTGGATGGTCGTTAGCCTGGTGACCATAACCCACGAGCTTGATCTTTTTATCAACAAGCCACTGGGCCCCTTCACGATAGATGCCGCAGCCATATGCAAAGTATTCATCAGTATCGGCCCATTTGTGATGAAAGCCGGTATTGATCATTACAATATCGCCCTCCTCAATCTTCGGGCGCGCATTTTCAAGGTCTTCAGGTGTGATAATACCCCACTTGCCTTTTGGTATGGATACAGCAACGCCAGTGCCGCAGAGACGCCACAGGGGATAATCGTTAATGCTGGGTGTGTTTTCAGTAACATGGATTGGCGCATCCATATGGGTGCAACGATGCATAATGCCTTCCCATCTCACTTCATACAGCCCGTCCTTTGCATGGAATTTATTCACCGACACATTGACACTCGGGGTCGATGGCCATTCGGGCATGAATTGATGGAATGGATGACTTAAATTATATATTTCAAGGCTCATAATATCCTTCCTTTCCTTTAAAATTATTCTTTACCAGATGGAATCCGGAAACTGCCGCTTGGATCGCACATTGCAACTACTCTTACGGGACAGGCATCGCCGTATTTGAATTTCCAGGGCATGGCAGCAAGCGTAACCCTTTTGCCCAAAAGATCATCAACATCTCCGCCGATCTGTTCAACAGTCGGGATATTTGCGCCAAGGAGTATCCTGTGCGCCACATTCCATTCGCCGTGCTCCTTTTTGGGGTCCTTGCCTGTGGCCTTCTGATATTCACCCGCAAGCCGTCTCATGGCAGGTCCGCCGCGATGCGGCCCAAGCGATGTTGCAAGGGGGTGATCTATCTGCTGGGTATCAACCATTACCATCTTTACGCCCTTATCAACAAGCCACTGTGCGGCATCCTTTGTCAGGCCCGGGGATTCGCCATAATATTCCAGTGCATCAGAGTATCTGTGATGCCATCCGGTTACAATAACGACTATGTCATCCTTTTTAACCTCAGGTTTTGCAGCCTCCAGATCCGCTGCTGTTATTGTCTCATAACTGCCTTTGGGTATGCTCAGGACAACGCCGTTACCGAAAAGTCTATCTTCTGGGATCTCTGAGAGATCCGCACCCTTCTGAATCATGTGGATTGGCGCATTCATGTGCGTCCCGGTATGCATTACGGTATTTATTCTCCATGCAAGTACGCCATGCTGGGCATGTTTGACCGCACGAACCATCTTGACATCTTCCTGTCCGGGGTATGAGGGCGCGCCGTGTCCCCATACATGACTCAATTCATACAATTGGAACCCTGAATAGGGGTCAGTAACAAAAGACATATTTACCTCTCTTATAATAAAGTTTATGCTTAACGACACCCGTTAAGAGGCTGTCGCTCCACCATCTACAAAAATGGTCTGCCCTGTGACAAACCCTGCCGCATCTGAAGCTAGAAATACCACCGGCCCGACCATGTCCTCCACCTGTGCAAGTCTTCCCAAGGGAATCAGCGCCTTGTATTTTTCAGCAAGCTCAGGGTCCTTCTGTATATGAATGGTGCCCTGTGTAATAACAAGAGAAGGCCCTATTGCGTTAACGCGAACGTTAAATGGCGCAAGCTCAATAGCAAGCGTCTTAGTAATAAGTTCAACAGCGCCCTTTGTGCCGCAATAGGCAGAATTGCCGCCTGTGTAACCTCTGATACCGCGTACGGAAGAGAGATTTATGATGCTTCCCTTTTTATTTTCCTTCATTACCCTGCCAACATGCTTGCAGCAGATCATTGTCCCCTTAACATTGACATTAAACATCTTGTCCCAGTCTTCCATCGGGAACTCCAGCGCAGGTCTTTTAAGATTTATCCCCATAGAGTTCACGCAGATATCAATGGTGCCGAACTTATCCACAACAGTTTTTACCAACTTTGACACGCTCTCTTCATCTGTAACATTGACATACTGGCCCATAGCATCATTGCCTGTCTCTGCCTTTAATGCGGCAGCCTTTTCCTGAAGTATCTTTTCATCAAGCATATCAGCAATAACGACCTTTGCCCCTGCCCTGCTTAAACCCAGGCACAGACCGCTGCCAATACCGCCTGCCCCTCCGTTTATCAGTGCGACCCTCCCGTCAAGTCTGAATTGATCCGCCATCTAAAATAACCTCCTGTAAAATAATAAAAAACAACTGCCAAATAACCATCATATGGCAGTATTCTGAAATTTGAATTAATACATTTATTTCAAACGACTGTTTAAATGTCAAGGGGCTTTTTCAATTTTCTACTGGCTTTTCTATTGTATATATAAGATATCCTGATATGTTTAAAAATAGCAGAATTAATTAAGGTAGGCATGTTCAGATGAGTAACAAAAAGATGAAGGTGGCGGTCGGTTTAAGCGGGGGTGTGGATTCCTCTGTAACAGCAGCGCTTCTTAAAAGGGAAGGTTATGAATTATTGGGCCTTTCCATGCAGATATATGACGAGGGGATAAAGATAGATACCGCCGGTAAAAATGCCTGCTATGGCCCCAATAAAGAAAATGACCTGGCCTCAGCCAGGGCAATATGCGACACACTAGGGATCCCGTTTTATGTTATTGATCTGAGGCAGGAGTTTACTAAAAATGTAATAGAATATTTCAGGTGTGAGTATCTTAATGGCAGGACCCCCAACCCATGCATCGTGTGCAATCGCAAACTTAAATTCGGCTTTATGCTTGATAGGGCACTGGGGGCAGGCATCAAGTTTGACAGGTTTGCAACAGGTCATTACGCAAGGATAGTAGAACAAAACGGGCGATTTCTCCTTAAGAGACCCCTTGATACCTCAAAAGACCAGACCTATTTTCTGTATTCCCTGTCGCAACGCCAGTTGAGCCGAACCATATTCCCGCTTGGGGCATATATAAAAAATGAGGTTCGAGAGATTGCCAGCTCTTTAGGCCTCCATACATCTGACAGGCCTGACAGCCAGGACTTTATCTCAGGCGGTGACTATACGCCATTTTTCAATAAAGAGGAGATAAGAGGCGGTGAGATTGCAGATAAAGATGGCAAGGTGCTGGGAAGACACAGGGGCATCATCTACTATACCATAGGGCAGCGAAAGGGATTAGGCATAGCCGCACCTAAACCCCTTTATGTGTCGCATATAGATGTGAAGAATAACCGTATCATTGTGAGTGACCAATCGGATCTCATGTCAAAGGAGATGACTGTAAAGGATATTAACCTGATACCTGTGGATGCACTGGAAAGGCCCATCAAGGCAGATGTAAAGATCAGGGTGCAGCACAAGGCAGCGCCTGCTTTAATTTCAGGTATTGGCGATGGCAGGGTAAAAGTTGTCTTTGATGAACCCCAGCTTGCAATCACACCGGGGCAGTCTGCTGTTTTTTATGTGGGTGACATGGTGCTGGGCGGGGGGGTGATAGAATAAAAGCACGGTTTTAGGTCTACGATGTAAGGTGTATGTGAATTTTACCGAAAACCTAAAACCTAATACCGTAAACCCATATCCTAATACGATTTTGCAAACAGCACCCTCTGTGAGCTCTTTTTGCCTGTAAAGATGCATTTGCCCTCTTCGCCTGAAACATCAAAGGGAATATTTCTAATGGAAACCCCATACTCCCTTGCTATCTCCTCCTCAAGGGCCTTTTCACCGCACCAGTGTGCATAGGCAAAACCGCCGTGGATCTCAGGCTGATCAATATTTTTAGGCGTAAAAAAGGATATGAAATCATCCTTGCTGTCTATCTTAACACTGTTTGCATCACGGTAAGCTACAGCCTTATCCAGCAAGCTTTTCTGTATATCAGCCAGGGTTTCTGCTATCGAATTTAAAAATTCTTCCCTGGCTATGCCCTTTCTCTCTTTTCTATCCTGATCCCTTCTACCAGTATAGACACTGTTGCTTTCAACCTCTTTTGGGCCAATCTCAACGGTAACCGGCACCCCCTTTTTCACCCATGACCATGCCTTTTCACCGCCCTGCATATCCCTTGTGTCAAGCTCCACACGGATAGGTTCACCATCATAGTATTTTGCCCTGATCGCCTTTAACAGGGCTTCACAATACTCCATGACCTTTCCTTTGTTCTCATCCTTGTGCATTACCGGCAATATAACCACATGCAAAGGCGCAAGTCTTGGCGGCACTATGAGCCCATTATCATCGCTGTGGGTCATGATAAGCCCGCCTATCAACCTTGTTGAGACACCCCATGAGGTTGTCCAGGCATACTCTTCCTTTCCCTGCTCAGATAAAAACTTTATCTGGGATGCCTTTGCAAAGTTCTGGCCCAAAAAATGGGATGTGCCTGCCTGAAGCGCCTTTCTATCCTGCATCATCGCCTCAATGCTGTAGGTGGCTACAGCGCCAGGGAACCTCTCTGCCTCGCTCTTTTCTCCCTTTAAGGCAGGGATGGCCATGTAGTTGTGTGCAAAGTCAGCATATATATCAAGCATCTTCATGGTCTCAGCCTTTGCCTCTTCTGCTGTTGCATGGGCAGTATGCCCCTCCTGCCAGAGGAATTCAGCCGTGCGCAGGAATATTCTTGGTCTCATCTCCCATCTTACAACATTTGCCCACTGGTTTATGAGTATGGGAAGATCACGGTATGACTGCACCCATTTTGCATACATCTCGCCTATTATGGTTTCAGATGTTGGCCTTATTATAAGGGGTTCTTCAAGCTCGCCGGATGGCCTGAGCCTTCCGTCAGGCCCTGCCTCAAGTCTGTGGTGGGTGACCACTGCGCATTCCTTAGCAAAACCCTCAACATGGTCTGCCTCCTTCTGGAGATAGCTTAACGGAATAAAGAGCGGGAAATAGGCGTTTACATGGCCTGTCTCCTTGAACATGCGGTCAAGATGTTTCTGTATATTCTCCCATATGGCCCATCCCCATGGCTTTATTACCATGCATCCCCTCACAGGGGAATTCTGGGCCATGTCTGCGGCCCTGATTACCTGCTGATACCATTCAGGGTAGTTTTCTTCCCTGGTAGGTGTTATTGCTGTCTTCTGTTTATTGCCCATCATATACTCCAAAAAATTAGTTTTTTATCATGCCTGTCCTTAATCTGGTTGAACCGTTTGCGGGCTCAAGGTCCAGCATCCTGAGCTGGACCCTTTCTGTCCCGTTCCACCTGTTTAGCTCAGGGGTGTAAATCATGTTTATCAAGCTGCCCTGCATGGCCCCTGATATGCCTGCAAGGTTAAAGCCTATGGCATCGTGCATGGTATCCCCCTCTCTTACCCTGAGCTTAAGGTGATTATCACCCACAATCCGTGAATCAATTACCTCAAGGTTGCCGGAATAGAATACCGGTTCCGGGTTGCCTGAACCGAACGGCTCAAGGGTACGGATATCGTTAACCGCATCTATTGTAATGTCAGAGAGCCTGATACGCTCGTCAACGCTGATGGCAGGCACAAGGTCTTCATCGCTGAGAGTTTCTGTGGCCAGCGCTTCAAGTTCCTTTGCAAGGGGCTCTATATTCCTGCTTTCAAGGGTGCATCCCGCAGCATGGTAGTGGCCTCCGAATTTTTTAAACAGGTGCCTGAGCCTTGTTAATGATTCATGAAGATTGAAGCCATCTATACTCCTGCCTGAGCCGGATGCAATCCCGTTTTTCACAGTCAGAACGATGGTTGGTCTGTGGTATTTATCAAGGATCTTGGATGCCACAATGCCCAGCACCCCTTTGTGCCACCCCTGTTTTGAAAAGAGGAGCGTCCTTTTGCCCTCTATAGCCATATAAGGTATCAGGTTTGCCTCTATATCCTCTATTATGGCGCCCTCTATCCTCTGGCGCTCGCTGTTCATGATGTTCAACTCTCTTGCCATATTAAGCGCCACAGAATAGTTATCCGTAACAAGGGAAAGAATTGCGGCCCTGTTATCGCCTATGCGTCCGGGTGCGTTAAACCTCGGGGAAAGCTTGAAGGCTATATCTGCTGCTGACAGGGGCTGGTCTTCAAGTCCGCATGTCTTTTTCATTGCCTCGATACCGAGCCATCTTGATGATCTGATGGCCTCTATCCCTGCTGTGACTATAATCCTGTTCTGGCCCGTAAGGGGCACCATATCGGCTATTGTGCCAAGTGCAACAAGATCAAGATAGTGCCTCAGATCTGGCTCTGGAGCCTGTTTAAACCACCCCTTTTTCCTTATGCACTGCCTGATGCCGGCTGCCAGAAAAAAGGCAACGCCTACACCAGCCAGTGACCTGAATGAAAAGGCCGAATCGGCCCGGTTCGGATTGATCACCGGGCATACAGGTTCAAAATCTTCAGGTATCTGATGGTGGTCTGTTACCACCACCTCCATGCCCAGGGATTTTGCATATTCTATCTCCCTTTTATTGGATACACCGCAATCCACAGTGATAATAAGCCTTACATTCTCTTTGTGAAGCCTTTCTATGGCCTGTGTATTAAGGCTGTAACCCTCATCTATCCTGTCCGGGATATAATAGAGCACAGGGATGCCAAGTTCCGCAAAAAAATTAAACAGCACCGCAGTGGCAGTTAGGCCGTCAGCATCATAATCACCGAATATAGCGATTTTGACCTGCCTTTCAATTGCAGAGATGATGAGGGCTGCGCCCTCCTCCATATCCTTTAGGAGCATCGGATCAATAAGCCCGGATAATTTCGGGGAGAGGAATGTGTTTATATCCTGGGTGTTTGTTATACCCCGGTTTATCAAAAGCCTCGCCTTTATGGCTGAGATACCTGTTTCACTGGCGAGTTTCCGGGTATTTTCAGTAGATGGCAATAATCTCCATATCTTTTCTGTCATATTAACTTTCGATACTTTTAAGAAGTTTTTCCACCTTTTTAATATCTTCAGGGGTATCTATCTCAATGGAGTCAAAATTCGTTTCAACCACCTTTATCCTGAAACCATTTTCAATTGCCCGCAGAGGCTCAAGCTTTTCCGCATTTTCAAGCCTTGCCACCGGAAGCCTGTTAAAGGTAAGGATAAATCCTCTTCTGTAGGCATAAAAGCCAAGATGCTTATAATAATCCTGGAGCGGAGGCCTATCACGATAAAAGGGTATGGTTGAGCGTGAAAAATAGAGGGCGAAATCGTTATTGTCCGTAACCACCTTTACAATGTTGCTGTTATCGATTTCTGATGGATCACTTATCCTGTACATTACCGTGCCCATTGGTATTGTTTTATCATCAACAAGGGGCTTTACCATCTGTGAGATAATGGCAGGGCTGAACAGGGGCTGGTCACCCTGGATGTTAACTACAATATCATCGTCATTAAGCCTTAAGATTTCTGTTGCCTCTGCAATCCTGTCAGTGCCTGACGGGTGCTCTTTTCCTGTCATGACTGCTTTACCGCCAAACCCTTTAACGCACTCCATTATCCTTTCATCATCTGTTACAACATATACATCCGAGATTTCGGGGCATTTAAGGGCACATAGGTATGCGTGCTGGATCATGGGTTTGCCGGCGATCAGGGCAAGAGGTTTGCCCGGAAACCGTGATGAGCCGTATCGTGATGGTATAAAGGCTATTATAGACATAATTTATACAACCGAATATGTCGCACACGCATTGTCAGATTCCCAGGCAGTAACCCTGCTTATCCTTACCCTGGAGTCATTTATTTTCCCTGACAATTCATCAAAGATGTATTTTGCAATATTCTCTGACGAAGGGTTGATTTCTGTAAAACACTCAATCTCATTTAAAAATTTATGGTCAAGCCTCTCTATGATTTCATTCGTATGCTCTTTCAGGACCTTGAAGTCGACAAGCATTCCGCAGTCATCCAGCTTTTCACCCTTCACAAATATCTCGATCTTCCAGTTGTGGCCGTGAAGAAATTCGCATTTGCCATTATAGTTTCTTAACTGATGGGCAGCGCCAAATTGGGTTATTATTTTTAGTTCATACATGGGTAAACCTCTATTTTTTTGTTACAGACTAATAGCATGCCTGACAGATTCAGGGTCAGGCGCAGGGAAAAGGGTTCAGGGCACAGGGCCTTAGGCCTCAGGTTCAGCAGGCTTTCCGCATTCGCAGCATTTTCCGTCAATTATAATCCCGGTACATGCGCCGTCAGAGCAGAGTATCCTGTCATCCAAATCCAGGCTGTCATCATATTCCTCTGACAAACCGGCACCTTCATCCCTGAGTTTGTATCCGCAGTTTATGCAGAAGCTGCCCTCCTCCGGAGTCGATTCACCGCATGCAGGACAATCAATACCGTCTATCTCATGGTTGCATTCACGACATTTTATAATCATATCAGGCCCTTTATCAGGTTTAATTTTTATAAAAAAGTTATTGATTTAATAATATATTGCAGCTCAATATGTCAATCCCTGATATCTCGCCTTCATTAATTAAAGATCTTTATTTTTTCAACAGAAAGGGTCATCCGGACTGAACCGCTTGACTATTCGGGTGATAACAATGTTTCATTTGCATCAGTATAAAGAGGCTTGGAAAGTAAATTGTTTAAGATAATTTGACAAATATCGTGATTCACGGCATAAAAGGCAAGGCTGATAGCAGGCTTTTCTTCAAAACCGGAGCATTAATTGGCGACTGATCCTTTTTCTCTTGAGATGGCTGTAAGGGACTATGAATGCGACATGCAGGGCATTGTTAATAACTCTGTTTATCAGAACTATCTGGAACATGCGAGGCACGAGTACCTTAAGGCTAAGGGGGTTGATTTCAGGTCATACACAGAAAAGGGCATAAACCTGGTGGTTATCAGGGTAGAGCTGGACTATAGATATCCCCTTAAAAGTGGAGATAAATTCCTGGTAACCGTGGACATAAAGAGGGAATCAAGAATCAGGTTTGCCTTTTTTCAGGACATTTACCTGCTTCCGGATAAAAGACCTGTCCTTTTGGGCAAGGTCATCGGGGTAGCGGTAAATTCACATGGAAGGCCTTTTATCGCTGAGGAATTTAAGGAGATATTTGCTGTATAGAAGGCAATCGGTGCCTAGCCAACTAACCCTAAAAGGAGGATCATCATGCCGCTAATTAATTGGGAAGAGAGTCTCAGCGTAAAGGTTTTAGAGATAGATAATCAGCACAAGAAACTTGTCGGGCTTATTAATGCGCTTCATGATGCCATGAAGGAGCGAAAGGCAAATGAGGCGCTTGGCGGAATAATAGAAGAGCTTGTGAACTATGCCATAAATCATTTCCGCACAGAGGAAGACTATTTTGACAGGTTAGGATACCTGAAGGCCTCTGCCCATAAAAAAGAGCACAAGGATTTTGTAAACAGGGTGGCCGCATTCAAAGATGATTTTGCCCGAAACAAGATAATGTTATCCATGGAGATTATGGAGTTTTTAAAGGGCTGGCTCATAAACCATATAAAGAAGATTGATATGGCCTATTCTGACTTTTTTGTGGAAAAAGGAGTTAAATAATCCGCTTCAGCACAGATAATTTATCAGACCCGCATTCTTTACTAAGGATTGACACCATCATTGTTTTTTTGCTAATGTGCCCCAATATTTTC
>CAYWRH010000014.1:0-46505 GCA_964460435.1 uncultured Desulfatiglans sp. | reverse complement strand
TGTACATTACAGGTAAAGCATATAAAATCCTATCTGCTTTGAGGGTAATTCAAGTAGCGGGTTTTTATATGCTTTACCTGTAATGTACAAGGATCAAAGGCCCCTGTTTATTGTTCGATTATTTGTCTCTGATGAAGGCTGCCAGTTTTTAGATTGACATGGATGCATTAAATGACTAGTCTGACTAGTGTTAATTATGTTGGAGGGTTCAAATGGAAACATTATGGAAATTGCAGGAGGCCAAGGCAAAATTCAGCAAAATTGTGGAAGACGCCTTGAAGCTTGGGCCACAATTTGTAACCCGCAGGGGGCAAAAGGCGGTTGTTGTGGTGTCAGTCGATGATTATGAGGAATTGGTATCAAAAAAACCAAGCCTTAAGGATTTTTTACTATCCTGTCCAAAGGTAGATGTAGATTTTGAAAAGGAGAGGAAAAAAGATCCTCCAAGGAGGATAGAACTGTGAACTACCTGCTGGATACCTGCGTCATATCAGAACTCGTAAAAAAATCACCTGATAAAAATGTACTGAACTGGCTCAAAAACACCCCTTCTGAAAATTTATACTTATCAGTTATTACCATTGGCGAAATACGTAAGGGCATCATAAAGCTTTCCGAATCCAGACGAAAAGAGTTGATCACAAATTGGCTTAACTCTCTTATTGAAGATTATCACAACAGGATTTTGACAATTGACCTTATGGTAGCGGAGAACTGGGGAAATATCCTTGGAAAAGCAGAAAAAGAGGGTAGCCCAATACCTGTAATAGACAGCCTGATTGCCGCAATTGCATATACACACAATCTTGTCCTGGTAACAAGGAATGTCAGTGATTTTGAACCAACCGGTATTCCGATAAAAAACCCCTGGACAACAGGTCTAAAGTAAAGAGGGGTGATTATTTAAGAGGCTTTATTCCGAATCACTCAAAAGGAGGGCTGCGCCAAATGCCCCAACCATCTGCGGGTCTTGAGGGACAAAAACTTTTCTTCCAAGTTTTTTTGTTAGCATATCCACAATACATGGGTTTTTTGCAACGCCGCCTGTAAATGCGATATCCCCTTCAGGTGAGATGCGGTTTAACATGCCTGCGACCCTGTTAACCACGCTTGAATGAAGTCCCTTTGCTATATCTCTCCGGTTTTGACCTTTTGCGATGAGTGAAGTAACCTCTGATTCAGCAAATACCGTGCACATACTTGAGATACTGATATCATGTTCAGAAAGGAGCGCCTCCTTTCCAAATTCATTAATACTGTATCCAAGTGTTTTGGCCATGATCTCAAGAAACTTGCCTGTACCGGCAGCACACCTGTCATTCATCTCAAACTTTTTTACCCTGCCGTTTTCAAAAAGTGCAATGGCCTTGCTGTCCTGGCCGCCTATATCCAGCACTGCCTGTATCTCAGGGAAAAAGGCCTTTGCTCCTTTTGCATGGGCCTTTATCTCCGTTACAGTTGGGGCATTAAATGCAACTTCAAAAAGGTTGCGGCCATAGCCTGTTGCCATGATACGGTCGTACTGCGCCTGCGCTAATAGACCTTTTGCTGTTTTAGCAGGGTCAAACCCTGTATCCGTCTGGAGGCTCTGGATTAATTTTCCAGCATCGTCAACAACAACCAGTTCGATTGTGCGCGAACCTATGTCTATGCCTGCATACTTCATTATTTATCTTAATTGCTCTATAAATGCCTCTATCCTTGTCTTGAGCTGGCCTGCATCCTCCATGCTGTAATCCGTTTCAATCCTGAGTGTTGGGATACCGCTTTTCTCAAGTGCCTTTTCAACAGGTATGGACTCCATTATATAGGGCTGGCAGAACTGGAGCCCGTAATGGATTACACCGTCTGCATTATAATTTTTAAACATCTCCTGCACATGGTCACACCGCTCCTGGTTTGGGGTAAATATGGCGCAGTCCACCTTGAAATATCTCTCAACGATTGCATCCATCATCTCATCAATGGTCTCACCTGAATCATCCGTGAGGTTTCTTGTGCCCCTTTCACCTACACATGATTCCTCCCCAACGATTACAGCCCCTGATGTCTCAACAAGATAGGGCAATTTCCAGTTGGGCACTGCCTGAGGGCACCCGGAGATTATAACCCTGGGTCTCTTCGCAGGAAACACACCCTTCTTTTCCTGAACACGCTTTTCAAGCTCATCGCACAGCCGGTTTACAGAGGCAGTAAATCTTTTCGGGTTATCATAAAAGAAGACCTGGTTAATAAGGAGCGCATCCAGACCCGAGATGGGAGCGGGGTCATTTTTTCTTAATAATGAGAGCCTGTGGATGGCAGAGCGTTTTGCATTTACTGTCTTTATTGCCTCTCTCAGCGATTCCACTGTAATCTTCTTTCCGGTAATTTCTTCCAGCCTGTTTTTAAATCGGATATACTCATCCTTTAGCAGTTCTTTACCCTTCTGTGATTTCACCTGCGGGAGATCCATTACATAGAGGTTATTAACAAGGCCGCCAAGTGTCTCATATGCCTTTTTCTTGCCGTCACAAGTGTTTTCACCAACTATCATGTCAGTGCTTTCTATATAGGGGCATACCTTTCCAAGCTTAAAACCGAAGGAGGATTTTATAAGGGCACAGGTATTTCTGGGCAGGTATTTTTCTACCTCCTCTATGGCAAAATCAGCGCCGGAGCAGAGCCCTACAAGGGTTGCGTTTGCTGCAAGCACAAGCTCTTCAGGCACAAAAACACAGTATGAACCGATAATCTTTCTGCCCTCCTTTTTCTCGTCAAGAAGCTCCTTTATCCTTAGGCTGTGCACATTGCCTACAACAAAATCAAAATAGTCCATTGCCTGAGGTCTTTCTTCCTGATTCAAATAAATATCCTTGTATGCCTTTCCCAGCACACTTAATAGCGAATCATGCGCCTCAAGGTTAAGCCCCAGATCTTTCCACATGGCCCTGTAGTCTTCACTCATGGTATGCTCCTTATATATTGTTGATTACATGATGGAAACTTCTCATGAATGATTACAAGTGGTCAAACAGGAAATTTTGATAGTATCGAGTTAATTTATTGGATTACCCTATTTAAACGGCATAAATAATTAGGTGAATATTTTTTTTCTATTCAACTTAGGTTCTTTTTCCTGATTCGTGCTTGACGTAATGAATTTTATATGACAGAAATAGGCAATCTCCTTATGAGGTATTTGAAAGGACTATTCAAACATGTTTGATCCAATCTTTTGTTAATTTTTGCATGAAATTTATTGGTAAAGACTATTGCGTTCAGCATGGTCGTCCTTTGGCATATTAATGTGAATGCCGGCTTCTGGTGAAGTGTATGCAATGCACATCCAGTCTGCATGTGCGTTAATCAGGCATTATGTATTTGTATGGAATTAAAGGACATCATGAGCGCAAAATGCAACTTAATAATATGTAAGATGAAAGATTGAGGTAAAAATATGTTTGATATAAGAAAAATTCAGGAACAGGTTATTTTAGATAGTATTACCGCGGTAAGCAATTCTGAAACAGCTGCAATAATTGTTTACGGGGACAACAGGCAGGCGGCATATGAGGATAACGCCACATGGGTAAAATCTACCATGGATCGGCTGGAAAAGCACTTTGACAAATGCACTGTCAGTAAAATTCGCATGAACTGCCAGTGTGGATATGCTATGGATGAAAAACTGGCCCTGGTGCGTGAATTGATGGCATCTGCTTCCTGTCTGGAGGAGTTTGCCAATCAGGACAGGGCAAAAGCGGCAGGTCTTTCCTGTTCCAATGGTGAATTATATTTGCAGTTTCCATTTTGTCCCTGTCCAATGCTCGCTGATGTGGACCATCTTGAAACAGATGCATGGTGTCAGTGCACTACCGGATACAGCAAAGTCCTTTTTGAAAAGGCTTTCCTATGCAACGTCGAAGTGATACTTTTAAAAAGTATCAAGATGGGAGACGATATCTGTCTGATGAAAATCATCCCCGATGCACCTGTGTGGGATATGACAACATAACGGGACTTATTATGTCGTTAAACCCCTTGCACAGGAGGAGTGCTGCCTTACAGAAAATATTCTACGTTTCTGTGTGTTAAGTATAAATGAGGTGGACAGCCAGTAACCTTTATCAGGTGGTTACTGACTGTCCAATAATACGGGAGAACAAATGTCTCTACTATTTTAAACTCTGAGAGTAGAAGAGTTTTGTAGGAATTCATGGTTAACTGATTTATATAGACAGCTCCTCAATAGAAAAGTCCCATATTTTTAAGTGTAATTCAAATCGGCTCTGCAAAGGATATGTTAAGAAGGGGAATGATGTGTGTTGTGGGTTCCCGTTTTCCAGGCCGTATCATAATGCCTAGATCAGTAAAGATATACGTATCGTTAAGGAGTCTTTGATAGAAGGGTCAGAATTTTCTCCCAATGTTGTTGAATCAAGACCCCAGTAAAAAAAAGCTGATGGATAACCTTCTGCTTTTGTAGAGACAGGTTTAAAACCTTTCTCTACGGTTGAAAAATCTGACTGGCTCCTGATTAGGTATAAACCATCGACGCTAAAGCTATGGTGGACAGAGAAACTATGGCGGGACAAATCGCCCTTTTATATGGGGTTCTCTCTGGGAGACTCAACAGGGAGGACCCTGTTTTCAATTATAATAAGCCTTGACATCGATACTAATTTACCGTACATTTTTGGAGCCATGTTCACGAGAGATATAAAACCAGTAAAAACAAAAAGTTATTTCCTTTTTGGCCCTCGTCAGACAGGAAAGAGCACATTTGTAAAATCCATACTTACACCAAAGGATCTTTACATTGACCTCCTGCCACAGAGAAACTTTCTCAATTATGCAAAAAATCCCGGTCAGCTAAGACAGGAAATACTCGCCCATTTATCAAAAAACGCAAACTCGCTGGTTATCATAGATGAAATTCAGAAAATCCCTTCGCTTCTGGACGAGGTGCACGAGCTTATTGAATCAAAAGGAGTAAGTTTTATTTTGACCGGTTCCAGTGCAAGAAAACTAAGGCGGGGAGGGGCAAATCTCCTTGCCGGCAGGGCATATACTTATCATATGTTCCCCTTAACATTTTCTGAAATGGGAAACAGGTTTGATCTGGAAAGGGCCTTAAAGATTGGTACCCTTCCTGTGCTGTGGGAGTCAGACAAAGAGGATCCCCGCGAATTTTTATATGCCTATACCGAGACATACCTGAAGGAAGAAATTGCAGCAGAAGGAGTCGTCCGGGAGATTGGTCCTTTTGCACAGTTTCTGGATATCGCCGCCACAAATGATGGGGAGACCGTAAATTTCAGCAACATAGCCAGGGTCTGTTCTCTTTCATCAAAAACAGTACAGCAGTATTACCAGATCCTTGAAGATACGTTCCTTGCTGTAAAATTATCTGCATGGGACAAAAGCGCAAGAAGAAGACTCGTTTCTCATCCCCGATATTATTTTTTTGATACAGGTGTTACAAACTCACTTGCACATACATTAGGTGATCAGCTCAACCCTCAAATCAGGGGCCGTCGTTTCGAACAGTTTGTGATCTGTCAGCTCATGTCATTCATTCATTACAACAGGCTTGATATCCAGCTCTATTACTGGAGAACAAATCATGGCGCCGAGGTGGATGTATTGCTTTGCAAAGGGCTCCGGATTTTATGTGCGCTAGAAATAAAATCTTCAAAAAATATTGCGGGAGAAAGCCTTTCAGGCCTTAAAAGTTTTATGGAAGATAATCCAGGTGTACCGGCCTATGTCCTGGGCGCTGATCAAAACAGACGGCTGCTTGATAAAGGCATTATAGTAATTAGCTGGAGTGATTTCATATATAAAGAGTTGAATCATATCTAAATAACGGGGAGACTCCCTGTGAAATTTAGCATATTTTATTCATACATTTTGATGCATTAAGTGAATGACGAATGTATTGTGTATTCACTGATTCGGGCTCTGTACAAGGTTTCTGCCCGCCTCAAGTTTATATCACGGAAATTTTGGATCATAGTTTAAAAGGTAAATCAACAGGTCACAGGTTGACAAAATGATCTCACATGATATATTCCCCCCATTTCCAGAAGGATTATCTACATTATGCATCATTTTTTCAGATTCACATGAGGGGCTTATTAATTTACCCGTGAGGTAAATACCCCTGTTGACTAAAAAATGATGCCATACCGGAGTAAACTCTAATAAAGCTGAACAGTCACCGTTTAGTGAAGTTATCTTTTCCGTTTCTGGCATCAGAAGGATTATTTGCGCTCTTGCTTTTTGTGGCAGATTTTTATCACAGATATCCCTGCCTGACTGGCCGGATATCATGCTATTTTTTTCATGAAGGAGAGAGCTTTAAATATGCCTAAAAATAAAAAAGAAGAAGATACCCCCAGGGTTGGGGTCTTTATCTGCCATTGCGGGTTAAATATAGGAAAGACAGTTGACTGTGCGAGGGTAGCAAAAGAGGCATCAGGATTTGAGGATGTTGTCGTTAGCCGGGACACTCTTTACGCCTGTTCAGAATCCGGGCAGGAAAAGATCCGGAAAGATATTGCTGAAAACAATGTTAACCGGGTTGTGGTGGCATCCTGTTCCCCGCGGCTGCACGAGACAACCTTCAGGCATATGGTTCAGGCAGCAGGGATCAACCCTTACCTGTTTGAAATGGCGAATATACGCGAACATGTAAGCTGGGTTCATATACATGAGCCAGAGGCCTCCACTGAAAAGGCAATCGATCTTGTAAAAATGGCTGTTGCGAGGGTGCGCCATCTTGAGCCTCTTACCCCTGAAACCATTTCACTTACACGCCGCACAATGGTGATAGGAGGCGGTGTTGCCGGTATTCAGGCTGCCCTTGATCTTGCTGATTCCGGTTATGAAGTTGTGCTGGTTGAAAAAGGCCCATCTATAGGCGGTATAATGGCACAGCTCGACAAGACTTTTCCAACCATAGATTGTTCCATATGTATTCTAGGGCCAAAGATGGCTGATGCGGCGAAGCATCCCCGGATAAAGGTAATGACACTTTCAGAGGTTGTGGATGTTAAAGGTTATGTAGGTAATTTTGAAATAAAGATAATTAAAAAGGCGAGGTATGTTTCTGAAACAGACTGCTCTGCCTGCGGTGAATGCGCAAAGGTCTGTCCTGTGGTGAGGCCAAATGAGTTTGATCTTGGTCTTTCTTCCAGAAAGGCGATATACTCGCCCTTTGCCCAGGCGGTGCCTTCAGCTTACCTTATTAATATCAATGAATGTCTGGGTAATAATCCGGTAGTGTGCGGCAAATGTCTTGATGTATGCAACAAGAACTGTATTGATTTCAAGATGTCAGACCAGGAGATAATTGAAAAGGTCGGAACCATTATAGTTGCCACAGGTGCTGAACCCTATGATCCGGCTGAAATGGATGAATATGGATACACCCGGTTTGAAAATGTCGTTACCAGCATGGAATTTGAGCGGCTCATAAATGCTGGAGGCCCCACAAAAGGTGAAATACTCAGGCCCTCTGACAAAAAGCATCCCGTGTCTATCGGCTTTATCCAGTGCGTCGGCTCAAGGTCTCTCGGCAAAGGCCATGCCTATTGTTCTAATGTCTGCTGCATGAATACAATAAAAAGCTCGCTCATCGCAAAGGAGCATGAACCAGGGGTTGATATTAAGGTCTTTGCCATCGATATCCGCGCCTTTGGCAAGGGATTTGAGGATTTATACAGGCGAAGCCGGCGTCAGGGGGTTAAGTTTTTACGCAACCTTCCGGGAACAGTAGAAGAACTTCCGAATGGCAGCCTGCGTGTTTCTGTTGAAAACAGCAATACCGGATATGTGGAACAGCATGATCTGGACATGCTGGTTCTTGCAGTTGGCATTAAACCCGCTGCCTCTACTCACAGGTTACAGGAAATGCTGGGGCTTCAGCTTTCTTCTGACGGCTTCTTTCTTGAGGCACATCCAAAACTTCAGCCAGTTGATGCCGCCACAAGGGGTATCTTTTTTGCAGGGTGCAGTGAAGGGCCAAAGGATATAAAAGACAGCGTAACCCAGGCATCAGCCGCGGCCATGCGTGCTGTACGCCTTATGCACGACGGCAAGATACTGACCGAACCGATTACATCAGAGGTTAACCCTGAGCACTGTATTTCCTGCGGGATATGTGCAAAAGTCTGTCCCTATAATGCAATAACAGTGGACATTAAAAAGAAGAGCCCTGCAAGGGTGAACTCTGCGGCCTGTATGGGGTGCGGTACATGCGGGGCTGAATGCCCCACTGGCGCTATCCATATGAACCATTTTTCCGACAAACAGATATTTAAACAGATAGATGCAATGACAGCCAAAAACCCCAGGTTAAAATCCCTTGTCTTTGCCTGTAACTGGTGCTCCTATGCCGGGGCTGATTTTGCCGGAACATCCAGGCTTCAGTATCCAACAAATGCAAGGCTGATACGCACCATGTGTTCAGGCAGGGTTTCAGAGGCCTTTATCTGGCATGCATTTGAAAACGGCGTGCCGGTTATTCTTATAAGCGGTTGCCATATTAATGACTGCCATTACATAAACGCCAACCACTGGACTGAAAAACGGGTGGCCAGGATGAAAAAGAATATGGAAAAGTCAGGCATCAGGCCTGAACGTCTCCAGCTTGAGTGGATCAGCGCAGCAGAGGGCATAAGGTTTGCGGAGGTCATGCATAAAATAGAGGCTATCCGAAAGACCGTAACACAGGAAGAGATCGATGAGACCATGCGGATCGTATCCGGGATGGAAAGAGGAGGCAATGTAGCTCGTAGTAACTTGTAACTCAACAACGGGCTATTTTTTTATAGTCATATAGATGTTATAGATTAATTTTTAAGTGAGGTATTTTAGTATGAAAATCAAGACAGTATTCTTTACATTGGTTATTTGTTTACTCTTTACTCTTTATGCAATCTCAGTCTCCACAGGAGCAGAGGGAAATAAAAAAATCGTCATAGCCTATACAGGCAATGTAGACGGTTATCTTGAGCCATGCGGATGTGACGGCACAGATGAGATGCTTGGAGGGCTGTACAAAAAGGCGACATATATTCGTGAATACAGAAAAACGGAAAAGAATCTTGTCCTTGTGGATTCAGGTGATCTGTTTAATGAGCACGAAAAGATAAAAGACTCTTATATGCCTTCAGCCCGGTTTAAAGGCGAGGTGTTCACAAAGGTATATAAGGAACTTGGGATTGATGCAATCAATGTGGGTGAACTTGATCTGGCCCTTGGTATAGAATACTTAAAGGAACTGGAGAAAAAATATGATGTCCCATTTGTCTCTGCCAATATTGTAAATGATAAGAAAGAGCTTTTGTTCAAGCCCTATGTGATCAAGACAATAGATAATATAAAGGTTGGCATAATAGGCATCATGGGAACCACAAATGATGTTGCAAAACCATTTGAGGAGATTGCCGGTTCTTCATTATCAGTGCTTAACCCCCTGGAAACAGCAACAGCCAGGGTGGCCGAACTCAGGGATAAGGTGGATTTTATTATTGTTCTGACTCATCAGCACATGGGGCAAAACTGGGTCTTTGCCAGAAAGATAAATGGCATTGATGTGATTGTTGGTGGCCATCACAAACAGAAGCTGGATACCCCTTATGAGGCAAATAGTACATATATTGTTCAGTCCAGTGAGAAGGAGCAGCATCAGGGCATGCTTATTCTTGAAAAGGCGGCTGACGGGACAAAAACAGCTACCAATACACTGGTGCCCCTTGGTGCAAAGATTGCTGATGATGTTAATGTGAAGGCAATGGTTGACGAGTATAACCAGGAGGTAAATAAACTGTACACATCACCTGCTAATGTGGCAACTTCACAGGAAGAGACAGTAACACCAAGAGCAATAGCCTGTAATGAATGCCATAGTGAGGCATATGAGATATGGCAGAAATCGGCTCATGCACATGCATTCCAGACACTGGTTAAAAAGGAGAGGCAGTTGAATCCAGATTGCCTTGCCTGCCATACAACCCGTTTTGAGGAGGCGGGTGGATTCACCATGCAGGCCCAGCAAAAGGAATTAAGAAATGTCCAGTGTGAAAATTGTCATGGAGACAGAACTGCCCATCTCGCAGACCCGGGCGTTGTTTCAAAGGTTAAACCGGATGTTAAAACCTGCCTGAAGTGCCATACTGAGTACAGGTGCCCTGATTTTGAAAAGAATTATGCCCAGGAATGGGAGAAGATAAAGCATTAAAGTTCACACTGGCGCAAGCTCCATGAAAAACCGTTTCACATGCCTGCAAGCAAGGTCTGTGATGGTGAATTGCGCATCATAGCCAGAGGTTGCGCCCATTAATGATAGTCTGATCTAAAGATAAGGCGATTAAGGATGCAAATCTTTCATCGCCTTATCTCCTGAATTTAGTTTTTAAAATCCTTATATTCTTCCTATGCAAGATATATGCTGTTTTATCCGGACCCGAATTAAAAGTGAAAATCCAATTATTAAGATTCAATATCTTTCTGCCCATGTATACCCGACTGATAAGGATGTTTGACAGCACGCATCTCAGTGACAAGGCCAGCCCCATCCATAAATAGTTACGGATGGGGCACATGTTATTAATACTCGTATCTCAACCCAAGATTGAATGTCCTGCCCGGCGCAAAATAACCCTGAATGGGGGCATAGTTTGCATTGAACAGGTTGGATATGTTCCCTTTAAGGAGCATGCGACCGAGCTTGTCAAAACTAAAAAGCTCCTTTGATATTGAAAGATCAGCCACCGTGTAACCAGGAAGTCTGGTAGCCCCTGTTCTCTCATAATCGGTTATTCCCTGACTGCTGAAATAGGCAATATTGAGGGAGGATACAAGGCCCAGGTCGGGATTGGCAACCCTGATGCCATAAGAGGTTGACCATTCAGGGTTATATTTAAGGTCTACATGGTTTTCCTCATCCTTATATTCAAGCAAGTATGACAAAGAGCCATAGGGCTTTATTTCCCAGTTAATATCCCAAATATCACCGAGGTCAACACCAAAGGAGCCTTCAATACCTGATAATCTGGCTCCTTTGATATTTTTGTATTGTGTAATATTTTGCTCTGGGATATAGGCATAGCCAATCTTGTCTTTAAAGTCGGTTGTGTAATATGTTAAACTGGTTGAAAGGGTACCCTTTGTATAATCAATTCCGGCCTCATATGTCTTGCTTTTTTCAGGTTTAAGGTCCTTGTTGCCTGACCAGATGCCGAATCCGAATGAGCTGTAGTCATTGTACATAAATAACTGGTCAGCAGTGGGCATTTTGAATGCCTCTGCATAGTTTGCCCTGACACTCAGGCCTTTGCCTATTTTGTATACGGCGCCTATGCTGGGGGTTAGATTATTATCGCTGATACTTCTTCCATCGTCCGCTTCAATATCATATTTGTCATAGCGGAGCCCTGCAGAAAGGATTAATTTATCATTAAAAAGATTGCTTTTACCAAGCAAGAATATTGCGGGATTATCATAGATATTATCACCAGTTGAATAAAAGTCATTGATCTCATACTTGACCCAATCCATTCCTCCGGTGAGCCTGATAAATTTAAGAGCGGATGATAACTGCGCCTGTATTCCCTGCTGGTCTGTATCCTGATAGTAAGTACGGGACCTTCCGCTATAGTTATTATAATCACGGTCTGTTTTAAAATATCTAAGAGACCATTCCATCCCGTTGTCAGATGTATTGCCGGTATAAGTGATGTCGTAGTTTTTAAGGGAATTATCAACGTAATCATCAAGATCATTCCTGCTCAGGTAACTCGGGCTCCCTATTTTATCTCCCTCATAACCAGTAAATGTAAATGCAATCCGGTTATCTTCCCAAAATGTCCATCCGGCGTTTAAACTTATTCTGTCTTTTGAATCAAAGCCGGAATTATAATACCTCTGTCTCTTTCCTGTATCATAATCTCCCTGAGTTTCAATTGATCCGCTTAATGAAAAATCAAAGTTGTTAACCTTACCTGACATACCAACCTCATTCTTTTTATAATCCCAAGTGCCTATGCCTGTCTCTGCATATGCAGAAAACTTTTCTTCACCCTGTTTTGTAATAATATTTATAACACCACCAAGCGCGGAGGCCCCATACTGAACAGCCCCCGGCCCCCTTATAATTTCCACCCTTTCAACATTATCCAGATTTATCTCGGAAATATTACCTGTGCCTGAACGCCTGCCGTTGATCAACAAGAGGACATAGCCATCCAGGTCATTTCCCTGTGTATTTGTAGCAAATCCCCTGATATTAACCGCTGAGAGAGAATTGGGGTATTCCCTAATGGTAAATCCCTGCTCTTCAAGCAGGTCTGTCAGGTCAGTTACAGATGATTTTTCTATATCTTCATCTGTAAGGATAGTTATGTTCGTGGTTATATCCTCTTTTTTTTCTTCTATCCTGCCTGATGTTACTACCACCTCATCCATCCTGACCATTTCCTTTTTTTCTTCAGCTATTCCTGACAGACAAGGTATAATCAATATTAATAACAATGCATATACTACAAAAACTCTTTTCATTTTTATCCTCCGATATTGTAATTAACAAAAAAAATCCCGGACCTGAAAAACAGATCCGGGATATCCCTTTTTTATCCACAGAATACTATGCGGGCTTATCGCCGTCCGCGCGATTTTACCCTATGTGTTCAGGCAGGTCTTCTGACTCACGGATCATCCTACTTGCTGCGCCTTCCCGGAATAAATTCCAGTGACATAATGCAGCTTTCGTCTCCGATTACAGCGGCGGGCCCGTCCCCGGTTTACACGGGATTCCCTATTAAACTCTTTTCAGAGTGCCTTGAACAAAGCTTTAAATGTGTTTTAAAAACTGATTATCTTTTTGGCTTTAGCATCCTCCTTTTTTAATAAAGATTACTTCCAAAGTGTAAATGCACATAGGAAACAACTGTATTTCTTAGCCTGTAGGCCTTTGCCTTTTCAGGCGGTATACCGCTATAGAACGATTCAATATCAGCATTACCATCCATTATGATCTCCGAGTAATGAAAGCAATGGCCCCTCATGAGCTTGTCTCTTTTTAAAAAAAGAAAATCATCTGAAGGATAAACCTCTGTGTATCCGAGAGACTGAAATTTCTGTTTCATAACCGTGTCATAAGGCATACAACCGCACATGGGATAGCTTATGCCATTTGCATCTTTAAGTGAGCGGCCAAGATACATAAGCCCACCGCATTCACCATATATATATTTCCCCTTTTCGCTTTCCAATCTTATAGCATCTCTCATTGAACTGTTTTCTGCCAGAGTAGCTGCGTGAAGTTCAGGGTAGCCTCCTCCAAAATAATATGCCTCAACATCCTCTGGCAGATTTTTGTCTTTCAGGGGGCTGAAATAGACCAGGTCATATCCAAGATGTGTAAGCATCTCAAAATTGTCTTCATAATAAAAACAGAATGCCCTGTCTCTTGCGACAGCTATTCTTTTTTTAATCTTTTCTGCGGGTTTATCAAAAAGTGATTTCCCATTTATATCAATTTCTGCAGAATCGATAATTTTATTCAGATCAACATTTTTTTTAATAAGGTCAGAAAGCCTCTCAGATATATTTTCAAGAACCCCATCTTCTCCCATAAAAAGGCCAAGGTGCCGGGACGGTATTATTATTTCTTTATACACCGGTATGCCTCCAAGCACAGGTAGATGGCAATATTCGGAAATAGACTTTTCCAATATGGACAGGTGGCAAGGGCTTCCGATATTGTTAAGGATGACACCCATGATATTTATCCTTTTATCAAATTCCACAAGCCCGTTTATTATTGCAGCCGCTGTCCTTGCCATTGACTTTGCATTGACCACCAGGATAACCGGAATATCAAGAGTAACAGCAAGCTCGGCAGTTGAGCCTTCAGGCGAATCGGGGAATAATCCGTCATGGAGGCCCATTACCCCTTCTATTATGGATATATCAGCCTTAACAGCACGGGACTCAAAGGAGTGGTGTAAAAAGTCAGTCGGCATCATCCATGTATCAAGGTTTATAGACGGCCTTCCTGTTAATACCCTGTGAAGGCTCGGATCAATATAGTCAGGCCCTGCCTTGAACCCCTGCACACTAAAACCCATTTTCTTGAAGGCTGCCATAAGTCCGAGTGTTACGGTTGTTTTGCCTGTATTACTCCCTGCCCCTGCTATTATGATAGCCCTTGTCTTCATTCCTGCACTGCCTCTAAACCTTTTCTTTCATATCCGCGGCGGGTGACCATTTTTCCTTCATAAATCAGCGTGTCACTGTTCCCGATTATCAATATGGAATTCATGTCCATTTCCGCATCAAGAAAATTATCAAGGGTTCTGATCTCTTTTCTCTGTCCGTCTCTTAGGGCATGGGTAACGATACCTACAGGGGTGGAGTTATCCCTGTATTTATTAAACTCTGCTGAGAGAAAATCTATCAGCTCCCTTCTCTTTTTACTTACAGGGTTGTAAACCGCAGTTACCATGTCCGATTGGGCCGCTATTGTTATCCTTTTTTTCACTGTGGCTGAAGGGGTCAACAGGTCTGAAAGGCTTATGGTTATATAGTCATTTGTGAGCGGCGCGCCCAATAAAGAGGCAGCAGCAATACCTGCAGTGACACCGGGAGAGATTTCAACATCAACTTTTATTTTTAATTCCTCCATTCGTTCAAAAATAAGCCCGGACATCCCGTATATGCCAGAATCACCTGAGCAGACAATAGAGACTGTTTTCCCGGAGACAGCCGCTTCTATTGCCCTGTCAACCCTTTCGACCTCCCTTGTCATACCGGTGCTTATAATCTCTTTATTAGCAATAAGCGGTCTTATAAGCTCTATATAGTTTTTATAACCTGCTATAACATCGCTTATCTCTATAAGATGACGTGTGCGGGCAGTCATATATTCAATATCACCCGGCCCTAATCCAAGCGCAAATATCATTCCCTTTTCAGCCATTTCAAAATAACCTCTTTCGGGCAATTGCCAGGGTCACATTTCCTGACTTTATCTTTTTGACTATCAGTCCTGCCCCTTTCCCGGCAGCTAAAAGCGCAGCAGGTTCCGCAACACCAAAGGCCCCCAGATGTTTCTGTGCCTCAATAGATGGAGGGGACATCCCTTCATATATGATGCTGTTAAGCTCCTTTGCGCTGTAATATTCAAGTTTTTTATTGATTGATTCACAATATGCCAGGAGTCCGGGTTCATCCTTTTTTTTATCTATTGTTGCCACACATTTGACTGATAGAGGAGATATCTCTTCCTGCCTCAATATCCTGCTGACTGTACTGGCTATTTCATCTTTGCCAGTATTGGAATTACATCCAACACCCAGTACAATATTTGGCGGCCTGACAACCAAAGTTCTGGTCATAGCATCAGGTGGAAGAGAAAACAGCTTTTCAGAGATAACGCATATTGCAGAATAACGAGCAGGATTAACATCATGGATATCATTAAAATGGTCTGGCCGATAACCTGTGTGATCATAATATCTATCATAAAGATCATGGTCACATATCATTGCTACTGGTTCATTTTTAACCATTGCAGCAGATACTATCTTAATAGCGTCTTTATTCTCGATCACAGAGCCTGTTTCCATTGCAATCAAATCAACCGCGGCGATATTGTTTATATCTGTTGCAGTTGTGATTATGGGGTTCGCTTTCAGGAGAGCAGCAAGCCGCAGAGTAAGTTTATTTGCGCCCCCCATATGCCCTGATAAAAGACTTATTATGTTTTTACCCATCTCATCCATGACAAGTATGGCCGGGTCGATGGTTTTATCTTTTATCAGCTTACTGATAGTGCGTATGACAATACCTGTGGCCATAATAAAGAGATGAGCGGAATATTCATTAAATGTTGAACTAACCCCCTCTGTAAAATTATCATATCCTTTAATAATCGGATTATTATTAAATTTTACTAAAGAGACCGGTGTAAAAATAGTTTTGACTTCATGCTCATTCCTGAGTCTGAGAGCCCTCTTTAATCCCATTTCATTCAGTGTCCATATGGCAATATGAAATTCTTTCATCATGCGCCTTTCCTCTTTGATTTGCCATAAAGGATAGACCTTCCGGTTTCTCTAATCTTGTGATCAAAGACATGCCCAACCATTATCAATGCCTGCCTGTTAAGGTTATACTTTTTTATTTGATCTGCTATATGTTCAATTGTCGTATGTATCAGCTTCTGGTCCGGCCAGCCGATACGATAGGCTATAACGGCAGGGGTATTAGCAGGGTATGAATCAAGAAGTTTTTGTTCGACCGCCTTTGCCCTGTGTGTGCTTAAGAAAATAATCATGGTAGCCTGGTGTTTTGCAAGTTCTGCCAGGTCTTCTTTTTCGGGCACAGGCGTCTGGCCATGAATACGTGTAAAGATAGCGGTCTGGGTTATATCAGGGAATGTGAATTCTGTTTTCAAAACCGCCGCTGCTGCCATCGCTGATGATATGCCGGGGATTACCTCATATTCTATTATATCTTTATCAAGGAGGGCCATCTGTTCGCTGATAGCCCCATACATGGATGGGTCGCCCGTGTGTATCCTGGCCACATTCTTTTCCTCCTCAATCGCCCTTACAATCAAAGCATGTGTCTCTTCAAGCGTAAGATCCGCACTGTTTATTATATTTTCAGCGGTAACATTTGTGTATGGCATAAATATGGTTTCAGGAACCAGGGAGCCAGCATACATTATCAGCCCTGCAGATCTGATCCGGTTTATAGCCTTAAGAGTTATTAATTCCGGGTCTCCCGGGCCTGCACCTATAAAACTTACAATAGCCATTTTATTCTCCGATATTTTTCTTAATAAGCACTGAACTCATATAGTGCGGTTTATAATCATGAGGCATATCAGAAATACGGAGCACCTTTTCATCCTCTGTTGTTGCCCTTTCAACAATGTATGATGAATCGGAAAGCCCTCTTTTTATAAGGATATCCCTGATTATTTTAATATTGGTGTGGGCCTTCATAAGCACAATGGTTTCAAACATATCAATCGCCGATTCAATCATATCCATAGAGTAAGTTGCCGGGATCACCGCTAGCTTTTCCTCTGAAAAAACAAGAGGGGTTCCTGTTGATGATGCTGTTGCATTTATGGAACTTACTCCAGGCACAAAAAAGATATCAATATCCCTTTTAATCATAGATGCAAACATATTGCCCGCTGTGGAATATATGGTTGAACAGCCAATAGTAATAAAGGCCCCTGTTTCATCTTGTGACAGCTCACTATCTATCATCTTCGCACAGGGCTCTGCTGCTGAGATGATTTTATCTGCCCCTTTAACCATTGGAAAATGGAGGAAATGAATACGCTTTTTATCAAGGTCAATTATCCGGCCTATTATTTTAAGCGCAATCGATTCATCAGATGATCTTTTGCCTGCCGGGAAAAAGAGCACATCACACTCCTTTAGCAGGCGGACTGCCTTTAAGGTCAAAAGCTCCGGGTCTCCAGGACCAATACCTATAAAATAAAGCCTTCTGTTGCTTCTCATTTTTTAACCGTAAAAATAGATACAGGATTGTCAGGCTTCAGCATGTGGTGCCCGGAAAATGGGTGCTGCCGTGATACCTGTATCTGAATTAATTCAAAATCTATTTCTTTGGTGATACAAAATCTTCGGGCATTCTCAAATGCCTCCAGCGTAACAGTATTAATGACCATAATGCCCTCTTCTCTAAGGGCCTTGAAACCAAGGGTCAGCAGTGCATAGAGGTCATCTCCTCCCCCGCCGAAAAATATCCTGTCAGGGGTCGGAAGCGAAGGGCATATTTTCGCAGCCTCTGACTGCATAGGAAAGAGATTGCGAAGATTGAATTTATCTCTGTTTATTAATATCCCTTCCATCCGGGCGCTATTTTTTTCAATGCAATAGACCTTTAATAATGGGGCAAGAAGAGCAGCCTCAATACCAACAGAACCTGACCCTGCCCCTATATCCCACATCACCCCATTGTTGTTTAATTTAAGTTTTGAAAGGGTTACTGCCCTTATTTCAGGGTGGGTTATCATGCCTGCATCATGTTCAAATTCCTTATCGGGTCTGCCAAAAAGAGTTGCCTGCGGGTAGCTATAAGGATCAGGGTTAATAATAACCAGCAGATGAGGGGCATTATATGTTTTTATTTGAGAGAGTTCATATAGATTCCCGCTTTTTATCTGCTCTTTCTCCATTCCAAGATTTTCACAAATATGACCCTGCCATTTGGCAGAGCATGGGAAAAAAGCCAGAAGTTCCTTTATAATATCACCCGGTGTCTGCTTTTCTGATGTAAGTATTACCGAGACGCTGTTATAGAATATCCTATCAATAGGGGCATCATGAGATGAATGTCTGTTGATAACAGGGACATTATCACTTTTTAGGCCGAGCCTTGACAGGGCAGCCTGCACCGCTGATACACCGGGATAAATTTTAACATTTTGGATGCCAAATTCAGAAACGAGACTGTTTCCAATCCCGAAAAGCATGGGGTCTCCGCTTGCAATAACTGATATGCTCAAGCCTTTATCCATATATTTTTTAATCTTACTTATCAGGCCATTGATATCATTGGTGATAGTGAGCTTAATGCCATTATAGTCGGAAAACAGATCAAGGTGCCTTTTGCCCCCGGCAATTACATCTGAAGAGTAGATAACCTGCTTTTTATCATCTGTTATTTCCCGGTTGCTGGCATCAATGCCTATTATTTTAAGTTTTTTTCTTCCCACTTTTTGTATAGCCTTTCATCATAATCAAACAGGCATATGGTTATATCTGCCTTATGAGCACATATGCTCCCAGCATTGTTTATCGCCATATTCCCCATCAACTCTATAAAATATCCCAGCTCTTCAAAATCAGATTCAAAGATCTGCCTGGCATTATTGGCTGTTTTTACAAACTCGCTGAACTCTTTTGAGCACCCATGATGAGAAGCCTCCTGAGATAGGAAATTAAAATCTATCAGCCCCGATCTTGCGTGGGTGTATTCCATGTTCATTGCCCACTTGCAAAGCTTGCCGAAAAAGCATGAGAGTATTATGTGCCTGAATCCTGTTTTTATTGCCATTTTCAAGGCATATTCAAAAAAGTCTGCTGTCTGCACAAAGCATTTTTCATCCAGTTCGGGATACAGCTTTTGTGCAAGTCTTTCACTTTTCCTCCCTGTTGAAAGCACACAGACCTCTTCATTATTGTATCTTGCCGATCTCAGGCAAATATCTATTGTATCCCTGTAGCTTTTAGCTGAATAGGGCTTAACAATCCCTGTTGTGCCCAGTACAGAGAGACCCCCTGATATTCCCAGTCTTGGATTAAGTGTTTTGCTGGCGAGCGCCTCGCCGCCTTCAATAAAAACCGTGGCAATAACCTTAAGGGTTTTATTCCCAGGAATCCTGCGAAGTATCTCATGTTCGATCATTCGGCGCGGCACCGGATTAATGGCTGGTTCCCCCTCCTTAACAGGAAGCCCCGGTCTTGTCACCCTGCCAACGCCCCTGCCTCCTCTGATGATAACATGATTAGTCTTATCCGGTATTATTTGCAACTCCACACCTATCATTGCCCCATTGGTTATGTCAGGGTCATCCCCTGCATCTTTAATTACAACTGCTATAGAAACATTATTATCACACCCTGAAATCGCTCTTCCTGCCTTATGTATGCTTATAGATATCATTCTATCGCTGTCGGGCAGATCAATAGTCACCTTTTCAGGAGGGGAGCCAAGATATGCCTCTATTGCGGCAGCGGCGGCGGCAGCAGCGCATGCCCCAGTTGTAATACCCTCTTTTAATCTATTTTTTATGTCAGCGGCCATGATCGCGATATTGATTATGATTCCCTGAATAGAGTCTGGCCTCTTCAGGGGCCATTTCCACAAACTCCCCCTGGCCATCAGGAACAGGAAAGGCATCACGTGGGGAAAGATGCAATTCCCTTACATCAGGAAAAAATTTGGATTCTTCAATACGCTTATATAGTATATCCACAAATACATCATCAAAACCAAGCTGTTTTCCATAGACCAGTTTTATATCCGGGTATTTTAGTGCCTCTTCCTGCATCATCTCAGGGATATCAAGCCTTATATGAAGCCCCATGTTCAGAAAGTATGGCACCACTATAATCTCCTTTGCCCCATTATTAACGCACTCTTCCAGGGTTTCAGGAAAATGGGGGCCAAGCCTTGACATGTTGCAGCTCTTTACCATTTCAAGCCCATATTTTTTCTTTAACAGTTCAGCAGCCCTTTCCATATCCTTGCCGGCGCCCGGAACACGGCTACCATGACCTAATAAAATAATTGCCCTCATTGTTCACCCCCCTTTATTGCAAGAATAGCAATGGCATTAACTGCAGCCACCACAAATGTTGTTCCGCCTCTGCGGCCTTCCATTAAAATATAGGGCACATCCATCGGTTTTAACATCTCCTTTATTTCAACCACATTTATAAAGCCTACAGGCATGGCAATAATCAGTGCAGGCTTGATATCCTCTTCATTGATCTGCCTGATCACCTCCCACAGGGCGGTCGGGGCATTGCCTATGCATACTATCCCATGATTTATTTTCTCCTTAAGGGAACGAAAATTAAAAATGGAGCGGGGAAGGTTTTGCTCCTTTGCAAGCCTGACCACATCGCTCTCTGTGATATTGCAGTATATGTTCCCATCTTCATAAACCGGGTTAATTTTGGCTAATCGCATCCTTGAGATGCCGCTTTTAAGCATTGTGCTGTCTGTAATAATTGGGGCACCCATCCTAAGCGCTTCAATGCCTTTTAATACCGGCTCATTTTTAAACCTGATGAGAGGCATAATGGCAAAATCAGCGGATGCATGAATCATTCTTCTCACGACCGCCCATTCGGTAGGAGAAAACCCATGGGCACCCGCTTCACTATCTATGGTATCCATACTCATCTGTTCAATCTGTTCACCAGTAACCAGATCCATTTTAACCTCTAATATTATTCTTCAGGCACATAGACCATTGTGCCGTCTGGAAGACGATAGGCAATGCCCAACCGTTCTCCCTGACCAGATGCCCTAGATTTGGAGACCTTCATGGTTTTTACCTTTGTGCCCTTTTTTGTGATTATCTCCATTTCACCTGACTTTGACTGCTTCATGATAGTCATCTCCGATTTCTGATCAAAGAGCTCCTGAAGGTGGTATGCGCTGAATATGGTCATGAGCAGCCCTACAATAAAGACCAGACCTATATCAAAAAGATTTGCCACACCTGACATGGGGTCTTCATCGCTGAATGGTTCACTGCTAAAAGTCTTATTGCCTGAGCCTAATCGTCTTTTAACAAGATACTTCATTTATCCTCTCCGTGGGCATTAACAAGTATCTCTGTAGCCAACTCCATGTTTTTAATATCAGTCTCAAGCCATCGTCTTTTTACAGTATAGAAAACAAATGCCAGGGTACCTATGCCAAGCCCTACCACTGTGGTTGTAAAGGCAATTACAAGGTCAGAAGAAAGTTTTGTCATATCTCCCTGACCAAGGGCAGCAAGCCCTGTGCCCATAGGGATAAGGGTGCCCAGAAGGCCAAGGGAGGGGCCAACCCTTACCAGAATCCTTAATTTGTCCATAGATTTCCATATGCTGACTGTTGTTTCCTGCAGGAGATTTTCGACAGATAACTCAATATCCTCATTTCTGATAAATACCTCCTCTAATGATTTGATATATGCACTAACCCTGTGAGACATATATCTTGAATAGTCTCCTGATCTTACAAGTCCGGGAAGCTCTCTTGCCGAATACTTATCAAGCCTCTTTATCTCAACCCATTCGGCAAAAAATGATCCTCCATACAAAATTATTAAAAAAGTCAGAAAGACCAGTAAAAAAAGAACCGGATAGAGAAGAGATGAAGATATCAGGTATATGAAGGCCTGAAGCAAAGCCCCTATGTCCATCATTTTATACTCCTTATTACTTTTTTATATTTGTAGGTAAAGCCGCTGACAAATGTCATGGATAATAAGATTAAACAATAAACAATATTTGTGATTTCGTGCGGCTGTTTTTTCCCTTTATACATGGCAAGGCGGTAAACCTTGTCTATGTCTGCAAAGTGGGGCATAACAGTCACAGAGACAATAAAATAGAATGCTATGAGCAGCATGATAGTGCCAAGAAAGGATTCAGGATGAATATCCCGATGTCTGCTGTACTGGGATATCAGAAGCGCTGTTAAAAGGCTGATGAGAATAAATGCTGCGAATAACCCTGATACAACAACATTTGGGTTATCAGGGAAAAAGGCAAATAAGAAGCCGGTAGTTATAAAAATAACTGTTATACATACAGGGCATGGAATAACAAGAAGCATCCACCCCCTGCTTTTTTTTTGAGAGGCCCTTTTATGTTTAACAAGAAGAATACCCCATATTATCATTAACAGGGCCATGAGAATATGGATCAGCATTCCTGAGCGGATAAGCTCCTGTATTCTCATGAGATGAGATAGAGGGTCTACCCTTTTTAAAATAATCATGGCGGCGAGGAATATAATTCCATATGCAACGGTGAAGAGCAGGAAGTGGGCCATGTTATTCTTCAATTCATTCCGGCCAGAAAAAAGGTAGGCAAGCCCGGCCCCGCTCTTTATAGCAAATATACCGATGGTTAATAATATGCCCAATATAAGACTTTGATATTCCATATTTATCTTTTTCTCCTGGAACCCCAGAAAAACAGGGCTATAATAAACAGTACAAATATAGATGCTGCCCACTGCATGCCTGAAGATGTGATCTCTGTTGATTCATCCTTTGAATCAACATCTTCCATTTTGTAACCCTCTATATTTTTCGTATCCTTTTTGTTTTCGGGCTGTTTACCTGCGCTGTCACCCTGCTGACCCGATCCCATATCTGAATCCTTACTCCCTTTTTCCGGACCTTTCGCAAGGGCCTTAAGCAGATTTTGCCTCTCAGTAACCTGTGCATCCATCTTTTTATCCGCTGCCTTTTCTATAGCAAGCTTGAACCTTTCCACCATCTCAGGGGATAGCACACCTGGCAGGGATATGATGTTTACCACCATCTGGTTCAGCATGGGGTTGTTGCAGGTGTGGTCACAACAGGCAACGCCCTTTTCCACCACATTTACCGCATACTCAACCGCAAGTTTCTTCCTTATTCTGTCATCCGGCTTCCAGTAATCCTTTCTTACCGCCTCAAGCATTCGTGCTGTCATTGACTGATATGCCCACGGGCTTGCCCTATTAAAGAACTTTTTCAGATCAAGATCGTATTTATCCTCAACATAAACCTCATACACCTGTTCCCATTTATCTTTATCAACAGCATCCTTAACTGTAACCTGCCAGCCCCAGAGGTTATTTGCAAAGTCTGCCATCTGCTGCGCGCCTGCATAGTCTTCCTTTTTCATACCGTTAATCCACTGGGGGTTAAGGTAGCGGGTACGCATCTCCATACCTATTGTTTTTGATACATTTTCAACCCTGACATCACCCTTTTTAAGGTGCATGGTGACCATTGTATCAGGGGCAGTGCCCTTTATATTTTTTACTGCGAGCGACATGCCACCCAGGTACATGAAGAAATCATCAGTGTCTATAATGCCTACAACATTTGTTGAACGGGAATGTACGGCCATATCAACACCTCTTAAGTTTTCAGTAAAGGTATCCCTGAGCGGTACGGCCCACTCACCCTGTCCAACTGCAAACTGAACACGATTCAGGTAAACATTGCTCACTGAATCATCCGATTCCCACAAGCCTGATGAGCCTGTCATCTCTGAAACACCATTGCCATATGAGCCGGGCTTTTCCGTGAATATCCTGAACCGTGACCTGTGTTCAGCATCCTTTTCGCTTAAACCATTATTCATAAGGGCTTTCTTGATAGTCTGGCTGTTTTTTGCAATAAGGTTTTCTATATCGGTCTGCGCCATGGCAAGCTGCACTGCTCTGTCCAGATAGATAAGTTTTTCAGGGAACATGTCCCTGTACAGACCAGAAGGATTTATCAGAACATCTATCCTTGGTCTTCCAAGTTCTCTGCCGGGGATCACCTCCATATCCTTAACCCTTTCGGTCTTGTCCCAGACAGGTTTAATGCCCATAAGATAAAGAATGGTGGCCTCATTAACACCTTCATTTCGTATTGTCTCTGTTGCCCATAAAACAATACCCACCTTTTCAGGGTATCTGTTTTCCTTTTTCAATTTCTCTTCAATCATCTGCGCTGCTGCGCGTTTGCCAAGCTCCCAGGCAGCCTTTGAGGGAACCCTTGCAGGTGAAAACCCATAAAAATTTCGCCCTGTTGGCATGGCTGCAAGATTTCTAAGCGGGTCATTCCCTTCGCCGGGCTCTATATATTCACCTTTTAGACCGCGAATAAGGTTGTCCATCTCCATAATGGGGGATGTTTCAAGATTATTTATGACCTGTTTTTTGTCTGCATCAGGGTTCTGATTCATGATGAGCCTGACTGTTTCATCAGCAGCCTCTCTATCATATGGCTTTCCATAAGTGTGCAGACCATAGGGCAGGGAATTTTTATCTATCTCATGGAGGTACAAATGGATGGCCTCCATTGCCTTTTCATCCACTTTTGTAATTTCAAGGTCGTTTGCTATGCCTGTTTTGTTAATAAGCTCATCAAGTCTTTCCAGGTATATAGAGGCGGTTTCGCTGTTATTTGCCTTTGCAACCTCATATTTGTGATAAACATCATGCAGTTCCGCATATTCATTATATAGATCAGCCTCTTTCATGGGAGGGGTAAGATGATCAATGATAACCCCACGGCCCCTGCGTTTTGCTGCTATTCCCTCGCCTATATCATCAACAATATAGGGGTAGATATTGGGGATAGCCCCAGTCATGATTTCAGGAGGGTCAGATGGCAAAAGGCCTGCCTGCTTTCCTGGAAGCCATTCATAGGTAGCATGTGTGCCAAGGTGAATCATGGCGTCTGCATTGAATTTTTTGGATAACCATAAATAGGCCGCAATATACTGATGGTGCGGATAGAGCGTCTGGTCATGGTATAGTTTTATTGGGTCATCGGTCCATCCCCTTGCAGGTTCAGGCAAAAGCACGATGTTGCCCAGCTTTACCATGGGGAAAACCATCTCCCTGTTTTTTGTCATGATCTTTGATTCCTCAGGTTTACCCCATTGTGCAATAACAGGGTTTTTAAACTCCTCAGGAAGTTCATCAAACCATTTTCTGTATTCATCTATTGATACTTTCTCGACCTTTCCTGATGAAATCAAAAGATCAAGTTCTCCCGGCGCCCATGAGCCAATATTGCGCCCGCTGTTCAGTATGGCCTCCTTGATATAATCCTCAGTAAGCCTTTCTTCTGCTTCTAAGTAATAGCCCTCCTTTTTCAGGCGGCCAAGTATCTCCTTAATGCTCCTGAATACATTCAGATAGGCAGCGGCAATGTTCTGTTTGCCCTGGCTGTGATTATAATAGATAATGGCCACCTTTTTATCCCGGTTTGGCATACGCTGAAGCGCCGAAAGCTTTTTCATCCGTTTTATCAGGAGTTCAATGGAGTCATCTATTGTTTCATGTACATATACTTCACGACCGGTATTGGCCTCCTTTATCTTTTTCTTCCCTATTATAACAGAGGGCTCAATTGAGCCAGAGAGTTCAGGTGTATCCACAGCCCATACTATTTCCATTGGGCTAAGTCCAATTTCGCTTTTTCGCCACTCCTCGATTGTTTCAGCATAGGGAGTAATGACATTAAATAAGGGGACATTAAGGGCCTTAAGAGAAGCCAGAACCTGTGTGTCTATTGCTGATACAAATTTCATATTGAAGGTGAGTATCATGTCAACAAGAGGCTTTCCGTCAGAGGGTTTTAAAAATTTAGTGAAGGTATTCTGAACAATGCCAAAGCATGGGAGCACATTAAATCCTGCTGATTCAAGTCTTTTAATAAGGAGATCTACCGCCTCTATCTGGCCCTCCTTCAGGGTATTGCTGTAATTCATGATGCCCACGCAGGGCCTACCAGGATCATAACCCACTCTCTTCATGTTCCAATCCTGAAAACTTTTAATATCCTCAAAGAGGACGGAGGCATCAGGGTGATAGATAAAATCTTCCGGAAGTATTTCTACGGGGTCGTATTTTATATTCTGATCAATATGTCTGTTGACAGCAAGACGCAGCATGTTGACCATATTCTTTACCGTAAGGTGATTGTAATAATCCATTATCTCCTTATCAAAGATAAATCCCTTTGGCTCAAGCACCTCAGGGTCGCCTGCGGTGCTTAAAGAATAGACCTTTTTACCTGATATAAGATCATTATTGATCATGTAATCTGAAAGCTCTGACATCATGGTATGGACAAATACGATTTTTGACTCTGATATAAATTGCATAGCCTCTTTGTTGTTACTGAGATCCTCAAGCGTGAAAAAACCTGTTTTGATATTTTCTGGAAGGCCGGCCTTTGAGATGGCAAGGTTGACCTGATAGCTGTTGCTGTCCAGCTCAAGTATGGAGATGTTTTCTGCATGGGCTGGTGTAACAGCTAAACAAAGCATTACGAGCAGGCAGCTATTGAGTATACAAGGTCTAATTTTTACCATTTTCATGTCCATTGTTTTTCATGTGAGTAATGCCAAAGACAAGCGAACCAATGGCCTTTGATAAAACAGAAGGCATTTGGTCGTTTACAGGGATATCACTCACTTTGAAGGCTTCTGAACCGGTTAATTTTTTGATAACGCAAACACAGGTTTCATCGAAACTGTCTAGGTCTTTTATAAGCCCTGTTTCATATGCATCACTTACGGCAAGGGCCGTTTCGATAAAGGAAGAATAATAGGGCTCTTTAAGCAATCTTTCCATTTCATCTATTATTTTCTCTTTGTCTGATCCAATGAAAAATTTTTCACCTATTTCACCGATGCCCAATCCCCGTTCCTTTAATCTCTGGAATACATTCCTTGATGGCCTTATGCCATTCTGCTTGTATATCGCCTCTGTTACAGCCGCATAAACTGCCCTGGCTATCAATTCGCCTGCCTTTGTGTGACCGCCTGCGTATTCCTCAATCGGGCCATTTCCCCTTACTACAAGCACATTATCCGTGCCTGTGCCTGTTGCCCCATTTTTTATCCCGCTGTATGTGCTTCTTATATCCATATCCAGAAGCGCTGCTGTCTTGGCCTCTGTTGCAGTTATGATTGTTCTGAGCATGGCCTGAGGGGTCAATCTCCGGTTTGTAAGGACAATAACATTTATTGTCCCGTGGCTGTAATATGACCCTTCATCCCTTGAAGCCCTTTGCGCATTTCCTCTAACGCCTGCAGTGACAAGCGCTATCACCTCAAGCTCTTTATAGGTCATTTTTTTTATGGAAAGATTATCCATGTCAGCGCCTGTCATGAGGGTGGCAAACCCTGATCCGGTAAACCCTAGATTCCTTTTAATCGCCTCCTTTGCATCTGAAACACCATAAGCCATTTGAGCGAGGCTCGCATGCATGGGTATATATGTGTTTGCAACACCTTTAATATCAGAAAGGCAACCATCAAAGGTTGAGGCGATATCCTGTGTATCAGCAAAGGAAATGAGAAGAGATTTATACTCTGCATCGGCCACGCGGTGCCTTATAATTTCTGCCTTTTTGACATAGTTCATATCAATAGCAAGCGGCCTCCTTTCAAGAACCGTGTCTTTTGTGACCGCCTTTGAAAAATCTGCAAAAGTTTCCAGATAGATGGTTGTGGCAAGCCATTGTATGAAGTCACCTATGCGTGTTGATACCTGGCATGTGAGTTCACACGGGAACATTGAAACATTCCCATTCTTAACCGCATCAACATCCTTCCATCCGTCACGGCTGATCAGGCTTCTCACTGCCTTTTCATTCATATTGCAACCGTATATGAACTGGGGGTTGAACTCTAGCCACTCTTTAAGACTTACCTCAACTGCAAAGCCGTTCCTGCCAGTTTTTAATGGAATGCCTCCTGCAGCAATTATCATCTCGGTCTGGAATGAATCATCTCCTGGGCATGAAATATTTGCACCAGCCATCACACGGGCTACTCTGATCCTTTTTTCAGGCGGTATCTTATCAACACGGGCTTTTACGAGGGCAAGGTTTTCGCGGTTAATGTCTATGACCTTTTTTGCTTCGGGCAGGCAGTTAAATATTCTGCCAAGCATTTCCATCTGGGTAAATGCATCATCAATCTTTTTGACATCAAGCACCAAAACTATACATTGAGTCTTCTTAAAATGATCGATAATCTTTTTATGTGAAGGCGCCGCGATAATCAGATCGGGGTTGCATTTTTCAATTGCCTTGATATCGGGTGAAAAATAGCTCCCGACATTTGTGGCCCCAGATGACGGATTTAGTTCCAGGTCTTCTCTTGTAAGACCCTTGACAGACAATCCTTCACCAAACCTGTAGATCATCTCAGTAATATAGGCGACAAGGGATACAACCCTCTCAGGCTTTTTTGAAAAGGAGTATGTTTTTCCTGCTGAGTCGGTTATTTCTGTGTAACCTGAAGCGAGCGACAGGTTATTAAGGGAAAATACAAAAATCAGGGTGAGAAGAACCCTTTTATGCGCTAAATGATAAAATCCCATCTGTTAAATTTCCTTTTAAATTAAAAGTTAAGACTAATGCCTGCAATGAATCTGAAACCATCATCAGGGTAGCCTGCATGTGTTTCAAAATCCGCATCAAGGAGGTTATCAATATGTAGATAAACCTCACCCCCATAGTTCATTATCTTTACAGGATGAATAATTTTTATATTTATTGCCGCATAACTATTAAGCGCCTCTTCCTGTAAAGTTCCAGGGCTGCTGTACTGTCGGCTGTTTCCCTTGACTGTTGCCTCAACCCTGGTTTTTGATGGCAGGGTAATATTTTCCGTTATCCTGAATGTATGATGAGGTGAATAGGGAAGAATATATCCTGTCTCTTCGTTCTCTGTATACTGATAAATATAGCTCATATCCATCGCAATCATCTCTGTTACAGGCAGTTTAAAGGCAACCTCAACACCCTGTTTATATGCACTGGAGATATTTATGGGTCTGTAAATCAGATCTTCACCCCTTATATGTGTAATGAGGTTTTTCGTCTCTGTCCTGAAAATGGATGCGTTCAGTACTGTGTTTTTATCAAAATTGCGGGTAAAGCTGAGGTCAAAGGCATAAACCTTTTCTTCATCAAGATCAGGATTGCCCCTTACCAGGTCAATGGAGCCATGACTGGGCTGATATAATTGATTGAATGTGGGAATATTTACTGAGTACCCTGCGGTTGTCTTGATTATTGTATCAGTGTTAAACGGATAGCTGATACCTGTGCTCACAGCTGGAAAGAACCCAAAGTCATTGGTATAGTCGCACCTTAGCCCCAGGGTTGCATTCACAAAATCAAATTCTCTATCCTGCTGTAAATGTATGGATGCCTTTTCCCTGTGATGATCACCTGAAAGATTGTGATCCACTCTGTTTGTCTCAAACAATACACCCAGTCGTTTTGACAATCTTTTTTCGCTTGAATCCCAGGTGTTCTCAAGGTTTAATCCAGATTTTAAAACATCAAGTGTTGATTCAAAACCCGCCTGGGATTTATCCTTTAAATTTTCCAGATCTATATATGTTTTAATAGAGAACTCCTTTTTGCTGTTAAGAAAGCCGTTTATCTGAAGATCAAGAGAAGCCTTCTGATAGCGCTGCCTAGCATCAGGGGTGGGGTTGTCAATCGGGCCTGATGAGCCGTGACTGGAATGGTAATAACTCCCATTCAGGTCATATCTTTTTCCTGCATTGCCCTCCCTCTGGTATTTGAAACTCGCGTTCTGACTCTCATCATCGCTGTTGGGTCGTTTTCCATCTGTGCGGCTCGCCCCTGCAACGATGAGCAATTTTTTCTTTTCCTCATTTATCATATAGCTGGCATTGAGTTCTGCTGCGCCATATGAACCGCCATTCATTTTTATACGTGCATTGTTTTCTTCTTTTTTAAGAAGCCGTTTACCTGCATTTTTTGTTGTGATGTTTATGACCCCGCCGGCCCCTCCTGGGCCGAGCCATACAGGCACAGGAGGTTTAAACACGGTTATCTTTTCAACCATTTCAACAGGGATGCTTTCCAGGTTTACACCGCCATATTGAGCAGAGTTAAGCGGTTTCCCGTCTATCATGACAAGAACAGCGCCTGAACCGCCACCTCCCCTTATGGATATCCTTGCGCCAGTGCTGCCCGAACTCTGTAATACATCAACTCCGGGCATTGAATTTAATGCCTCTCCAACCTCTAAAAAATTTCTTTCCCTGATCTCTTCCTTATTTATTTCAATGATGTTCTGAGGGTTATTTTTGATATATTCAGAAAGTCTTTTTGCGGTTACCTCCACCTCTTCAAGGGTGTATAGATCTTCATCAGTTTTATGATGCTGTGCAATGCTGGATGGTGTTAAAATGACAAGCACAGATATAATAGCACAATAGATTTTAGTAATGTTGATAGCCATAATAATCTTAACTTCCGCCCCATGAGGCTGACGCATTCTTACAAAAACCGGGATTTTTCAAAAAAAAATCCCGGACCTGAAAAACAGATCCGGGATTGCCCTTTTTTATCCACAGAAAAATATGCAGACTAACCGCCGTCCACGCGGTTTTAGCCCTATGTATCCAGGCAGGTCTTCTGACTTCCGGTTCATCCTACTTGCCGCACCTTCCCGATCATTGACCAGTGGCATATCTGCGGCTTTTGTCCCCGATTACAGCGGCGGGCCCGTCCCTGACTCAAACAGGGTTCCCTATTGTGCTTTTTTAGCACCTGGATGGTTTGTAGATACATGAAAAAGGAAAATCATGTCAAGCAAAAATATTTATTTTAATTAGGCATTGCCTTCATAATTAATAATGCAGGAAAAGATAAAAACCTTTAATCGCCTGCGGCATCTCAGGGACCGGCGATGTTACAGTTTTGGCAAACAGGGGTAATTCTTCGACACGGGTTCTTCAGGCATCTTTTAAAAGAGTGCCAGCGCATAACAGATACAATGCAGGGATTAGCATAAGGGAGTCACGGGCAATGGTGTTGGGTGATATGGGGTCGTCAAAGCTGAAGCATCCGCAATCCGCCTCTATCCCGCGAAGATAGGTAATAATGAGAATCACTATAAAAAACAGAAGCAGCAGTGTGGCTGCCCCTGCCAGATACCTTATCTTCCGGCTGAAACCGATCAGGAGGAAAAGGCCCAACCCCATCTCCACCCATGGAAAGAGGCGCGCCATTGCAGGGATATATGCATTTGGAAAGAGATCATATCCATAAAGCACCGCCTCAAACAAAAGAGGGCTTTCCCATTTGATATAGCCGCTGTATAAAAAGATACCGGAAAGGATAAAGCGGGAGAGCCAGTTCAGGATACACGGGATATGGATACAGCATTTACTTTTGTCGAGCGAAAGGAAACATGGGAAAAACCATTGAATAATGTGATTAATCATAATCTGTACTATACGATATTGTATTTAAGCCAATAGATACTGACAGAAATGGCATGACATCGGGTATCTGCCCAATCCTTATTGGCCAGACAATCAAAAGGCCTTTACCCTTACAGGGTAAAGGCCTTTTGATCTAATGATCTATTTTGCCTTAAGCAGGGTAAGCCCTTCCAGCCATTTGCTTACAGTCAGGAACCTGCCGTCACGTGAGATAAAGGGTTTCCCCTTTTTGGCCGGCACTGCCTCCTCTTTCCAGCTCTTGCCGCCATCAGATGTGCGGAGAGCGATCATACTGTCCCTGCTGGAAAGGCCTAAAACAACCAGGCCGTTATTTGCGTCTGTAAAACGTATAGCAGCCTCCGGGGTCTCATTGATCCATCCGCCGCTGCCAAAACCCTGGATAACAGGGTCTTTAAGCCCAAGGGAACATGATGTCCAGCTCTTGCCGCCATCCCTGGTAATGTACAGGATGCCGCTCTTATCTAACAGGTACCCGTCAGTTGGGGTGCGGAGTGAAATTGCTGCCACTGCTGTGACTCCATCGGGCAGAGCGAGATCTGTCCATGTTGCGCCACCGTCTGTGGTCATCTTGAATTTGACACCTGAACCAACCCATCCTGTTTTGTCATCTGCAAATGCAAGTATGCTTGCCATGCCGCCAACATCCTTTGCAATTACCTTCCAGTTCTTGCCGCCGTCTGTGGTCAGACTGGTTCCGCTCAGACAGGATTGCCAGATTATGCTGGTATCAATAACGTCCACAGAGAACATGCATCCCCCTGTCTTGGCCATTGTCCATGTCTTGCCGCCGTCAAGTGTATAGTGCTGCGCACCATCGTCACCGGCCCCGCCCCAGACACCGAAATTTTCGTTATGGAATGCTGCCATACGAACCTTGATTCCCTCAATCGCCTTTGGAATTACCACCTCCCACTGACCCTGAGCAAATGCTGGGCTAACACCCATAACCAGAATTGACAATAATACGCCTGACAAAATGGCTGATTTTACATGTTTCATCTTTTTACCCTCCTTGAAAAATTTATAATTTTTACAAATCTGTTTCCTTAGTGAGTAAATCGTATAAAAAATACCAGGCACCTTCTTGCATGAAATTGCATGTCTGCACCATAGCATTCTTAGCATATCCGCAATATTTTTAAAATATTTTTTGGAAAGCCCAGGGTTTTATCATCCGGAGCGGAATAATAAAAGAATTCAGGCTGTCTGAAGATTATCTGACTTTTATTATACCCTTGAAGCAGCCGGAATTAGTCTATGAACAGCTTGAACAGGATCTGCACCCCTCTCCCTTTGGCAAACTTGATGATATTGAAAAACCTGAACCCCGTTCTGTCTCAACAAAATCAACGCTTATTGGCTTTACCTGCTCAAGCAGTGTCTTGTCAATAAGATAGGTTATTCCATTGTCCTTAATAATTTCATCATTTTCTTCAGGTTCATCGAGCCCCATTCCCAGAGAAGGGCCTGAACAGCCCCCTTCTGAAAGAAAAAATCTTATATATGAGGGATCTTTCTGTGCCTTTAAAAAATCTGTTATCTTTTCATTTGCCTTTGCTGTTACTGTTAACATTTTATTTCTCCTTATATTTTATTTACTCTTTTAATCCGCCAGATTAATAACGGATGTACCATTAACTAAATTATGCCTTTCCCAGCGCCTTTAGAACCTTGTCAGGTGTTGCAGGCGGGTCAACCCACTTGCCTATTGCATTATGAATGGCGCATATTATTGCATGGGTATTTGCCAGCGAATGGCTTATCCCGTTTGCCCCATATGCAGCGTTCCCAGCCCTTGTTTCAAGCAGTATGGATTCAACTGGGGCAATGTCCATAATAGTAGGCTTCTTGTATTCAAGCATATTTGTATGAAGCTTGACACCTGTTTTTGGATCAAAGAAAAAATCTTCCTTGAGCTGGGTGCCCTCACTGAACATCATCACCTGATGAAGCTGACCTTCCAGTGAGGTCGGCCTCAGTATCTTCCCTGTGTCTGCTGCTATAACATGCCTTAATACCTCAACCTCTCCGGTATCAGTATCTACTGCCACCTCGCAAAAGAGGGCGTTCATAGTATCGAGTATTTTCCCCCTTCCCTGGCTCCACACAGATAACGGTGGCCTTCCTGTGAAACTGGCAGCCATGTCTATGCCTGAAAACTGGCTGAAGGGGTAGGCCTTTTCAGGATTTGATTTGAAAATCACCATAGTATCCCTTGTGTCGAGCTCTTCAGGCTTGACTCCAAGACTGCCTGCCGCTGTTTCAAGAAGCAGTTTTTTGCAAGCCACAGCAGCCTCCTTGGCAACCCATGCACCGGCAGTAGTCCCATCGCTTCCCCCTCCTACAGGCGTGAAATGTGCCCTGGGATCAAATTCAACAATAACATCTTCCGGTTTAGCACCCATCTCCTCTGCAACAACAAGGGCGACAGCATCAATGGCATACATGCCTGTGACAGGCCCCCTGGATGGCAGATAGACCTTGCCGTCATTCTTGATAGTAATTGTACATGCATAGTGTGAAAATGCATGCCGCGGACACATCTGATATCTGAAACTTTGACCATGCATCCTCCCATCCGGGAGTTTTTTTGCCCCTGCAGGGTGCCACTTCCAGTTCATGGCCTTCTTGCCAGCCTCAACACATAACCTGTAACTCTCAGGAATGGAGGTATCTGTCTGAGAAGTCGCCCCGTGTATATTTTTTGTGGAGACATCTATCGGGTCCATACCAAGCTTGTCTGCAATCCGATGAAAGGCAACAGTCATGGTATCCCATGTAAAGGGGCAGTGCTGTGCACTCAGGTACATCTTGCCGGTATTTGTTGCAACAGCCTCGCATATGAACTCAAGGTTAGTGCATTTTGTGGTAAAAAATGGACCATAGTTCATGTCCATTGTGGTGCCAAAGCTTGCGCTGGTCTTAACCCCTGCGGCCACCACTGAAAAATCCCTGACAGCAGTGATGGTCCCATCATTTTTATAACCTATCTTTAATATCCCAAAACGCTGGTTTATGGCGAGATCATACATATTTTGCCTAGTACAGGTTACCCTGACCGGCCTATTTGCCCTTTTTGCAAGAAAGGGGGTAATCATAACTGCCTTTCTAAGCCCCCAGTCGCAGTATTTCCCTCCCTGGAAGATAGTGTTTTCAGTTACCTTGTCCTGGGGCAGTTTATACATCTTGGCGATATGGCTTCGGCCCTGGGTGGCACCTTCGATCCATATACTTTTACCAGGGCTGTGAAGCGGGTCATCATACCACCATGCGACACTTCCGGCAGGGTTTGGGATATGAGAGCTGAAATATGGCAGGTTCCACTCAAATTCCATGATCTGATCGGCTGATTTAAAGCCTGCCTCAACATCTCCTTCTTTACGGTTTGCTGTTTCAACATTGCCTTTGGCCTTGGGATTTTCCCTTATAACAGGCGCATTGGGTGATCTCCCTTCACGCGGGTCAAGAATATGAGGTAATACTTCCCACTCAATTTCAAGCAGTCGCAGGGCCTCATCACAGAGCTCCTCTGTCTCTGCGATAACCACTGCTCCTACCTCCTGATCCTCCATTTCTGCGGTATCCTCAAGCATTGGTGCTCCCATTTCATCAATGATTCCGGCACCTCCTGCACCGCCTATCCCTGCCCCGCCCCCAAGGGCCTGCAATTCAGGATCATCCCAGCATATTACCTCTATAACTCCGGGCAGGGCCTCAGCCTTTTTTTTATTGATGCTTTTAATCCTTGCATGGGCATAGGGGCTCCTTAAAAATTTTCCAAAGAGCATATCCGGGACTATTACATCAGTGCCAAATTTTGCCATACCTGTTGCAAGGGAATGTGATAATTTGCCCGGAATGTTGGGCCTTCCAACCACCTTGAATTCTTTTCTTTCACCATTGCTGCCAGCAATATCTACCATAGCAGGGACTCCTTGTTATAAATAGAAACAGGAAAGAGCATGAACCTCTTTCCTGCTTCTAAAATGGCCAAAAAAATTAAACCGCAGCTAGAAGCGCCCTTTTTACAAGGGTCTTTGCTATCTGCACCTTGTATTTAGTTGCATTAAGCGGTCTTGCATCAGCTACTGCTGCAGCCCCTGCCTCTTCAGCGATCTTTTCACTGATCTTTTTGCCTTTGAGCGCCTCTTCCGCCTTTAATGCCCTGTATGGCTTTGGCGCAACCGCATTGAGGCAAATCCTCGGCTCTTTTCCGGTCATAACCGCACAGTTTACAATCGGGAAATCTATTGATTTCCTTAATGCAAACTTGATAAAGGCGCTTTTTGCGCCTTTGGGCGGGGCAGGTATCTGAATCTCGGTGATGACTTCATCCTTTTCAAGCACAGTATTTCCGGGCTGCTTTACATCAAAAAAGTTTTCCGCCTCAATTTGCCTTCTGTCTGTAACCACCTTTGCGTTGAGGGCAATCAGGGCTGGCGCAGTATCGCTCGGGTGAACCGCAATGCAGCCACCTACTGCACCGAATATGGAATGATACCTGTTGTCGCCTGTCATGGCAAAGCATGTGTTCCCGCCCTTCCTTTTGCAGTCAAAGCGGTTTTCAGCTTTTCTGAAATACCAGCAGCGATGAAGCTGCGCAATATTGCCGCCTATTGTGCCCATGTCACGGATATGGGGTGAAGCCACCCTGGAAGCCGCCTGTGCAAGGGCAGTATATTTTTTCTGGATATTTGAATCGGCTGCAATATCAGCCAGGTGTGTGGCTGCGCCTATTTTCAGCACTCCGCCCTCTTCCTTTATATAATCCAGACCAGGAACAGTCTTGAGATTTATTACAGTAGAGGGATAGTCCCTCAGGATGTTATCCTTGAGGGTGCCTACAAGATCAGTCCCGCCTGCTATCAGGGTTGTCTTCCCGTCAGCAAGGGCTGTTTTGATTTCTGCAATTGATGTTGCATTTGTATGATTAAATGGTCTCATTTTATCTCCTTTATATTATAGGGTTTCAGGCTTCAGGGTTAAACCGTAAACCTGAAACCGCATGCCGTATGCCGCCAGTTTATTATATTTTGCCTAATGCCTTGAGCACCCTGTCGGGTGTTGCAGGCGGATCAACCCATACACCAATCGCATTATAGATTGCGCATATAATAAGATGGGTGTTAGCCATTGAGTGGCTGATTCCGTTTGCGCCGTACACACCGTTCCCAGCGCGGGTTTCAATCAAATCCACATCCAGCTTGGGCACATCAAGCATGCCAGGTTTTTTGTACTCGATCATGTTCATGTTGAGCTTCACGCCTGTTTTTTCATCATAGTAGTAATCCTCAAACATCTGGCATCCCTGGCTGAAATAGGCTACCTGGTCAAGCTGGCTCTCAAGGGAGGTGCGCCTTATTACCTTGCCCGAATCCACAGCAGCGCCGTACCTGAGTATTTCCACCACGCCGGTTTCCGTATCCACTGCCACTTCACAGTACAGTGTATTCAAAAGATCATATTTTGAAGGCCATAAGGGTGCTGGCGGGTGCCCGGAAAATGTGGCGTATACATTTGACTGGATACTTTTAAGAGGCACACCTGCGCTCTTGTCTGACTTGAGCACTATTCTGCCATCCACTATATCAAGGTCTTCCGGCTTTTTCCCTTTTAAGGGGTTTGGCGCTGCCTTTTTAGGCGGACCAAAACCGAAACCCATGGGCGCAGGCTTTTCAGCCTCAGCGATAGCCGCTTCAAAGATACGCTGTCTCAATATGTGGCAGCACTGTTTCATAACCCATCCGGTTGCGACAAGGCCGTCTGCCCCACCGCTTATGGAGACAAACATTGCATTGGGATCATAATCAATGCTGATATCCTCATATTTGAGACCGAGCTCTTCGGCTGCTATCATGGCAACGCCTTCAACAGAAAAAACGCCTGCATGAGGGCCCTGTATTGGCATATGAACCACGCCATTCCTGAGCTCAAGCACCGCATGGAAATCACTTCCCATAGCATGCCGCGGGCACATCTGATACCTGAAACCTGCCCCGTGGAGCCTCCCGTCAGGCAGCTTCTTTGCGCCGTTTTTATGCCAGTTCCATTTCATCATCTTCTTGCCGGCCTCAATACATGCGTCAAAGCTTGGTACCGGGCGGGTGTCTTTCTGGCCATCCGGGCCGTGGAGATTGAGTCTTGCAATGTCAATCACATCCTTTCCAAGCTTGTCAGCTATCATATGTAACGCCATTGTAACTGAATCCCAGTTAAATGGGCAGAACTGGGAGCTGAAGGCCATAAGGCCGCGGTTAGAGTCTACAACCTCCATCCTCTGCCTTATATTCTGGCACTTTGTGCCGATGTATGGCCCGTAACCCTGGTCGCCTATGGTGCCGAAGAATGAATTGCCAGGGGTGCCGCCATCGGCTATTGAAAAGTCATCAAAGGCGGTAATTAGCCCTTCCTTTGTAAAGCCGACCTTCATGTGTATAAAACGCTGCTGGATCATAAAGTCAAATGTGTCCTTGCGCTCGTTCACACAGCGCACAGGCCTTCCTACCCTTCTGGACAGGAAGGGTGTGATCTGCTGTGATTTGCGTATTGTCCAGTCACAGTATTTTCCGCCCTGAAAAAGGCCATGCTGTACAGTCTTTTCAGGCGGGAGGCCATATAACTGCGCAATCGCATTTTTACCGCCGCTCGCATGCCACACAGCCCCTTCTATATGTATATTGTCTCTGCCCAGGTAGGGATCATCGAACCACCATGCAACAGAGCCATGAGGGTTGGGTGAGGCGGAGGCATATGCAGGCATATTAAGATCATACTCTATTATATAGTCAGCCTCCTTGAAGCCCTTTTCAACATCCCCCTGATTCTGGTTTGAGAAGTTGACATTGCCCTGTTTCGGGATGGAATTGTTTGGAGGCCCGAACATACTGGAGACCCCGGCCCTGTCTTCAGGCCTTATCACTGGGGCATTTGGTTCCCTTGCCTGTTTAATATCCACTGAATGGGGCAATATCTCCCATTCCACATCAAGCTGCCTTAATGCCTCTTCACATATATCCTCGTTCTCTGCGACGACTATGAATCCCACTTCAATATTTTCTTCATGGGCAACATCGGTAAGAAATGGCGCTGGCGCTCCGCCCATACCGCCGCTGCGTTTAAAATTTTTAACATCCTCATCTTCATATGTGACTATGTCCACAACACCGGGCACAGCCATTGCCTTTGCCTTATTGTAGCTTTTTATCCTTGCATGGGCATAGGGGCTGCGCAGGAATTTGGCTTCAAGCATATCGGGAACCACATAGTCTGCACCGAATTTTGCCACGCCGGTTGCAACTGCCCATGAGCATTTGCCCGGCAAGTTTGGCTTTCCGACTACCCTGAAATCCTTTCTGTCTCCATTTATAGTTAAATCAGCCATCTTAATTACCTCCTTTAGCTATCTGGGGGGCCGCTTCCATAATTGCTGTGGGATGCCGGTTATATGTTCCGCAGCAGCAGATGTTGCCGGCAAGGGCCTGTTTGCAGTCTTCTTCAGTTGGGTTTGGCTTTTTATCAAGAAGCGCCTTGGCAGATACCAGAAACCCGGGTGTGCAGTAACCGCACTGCATGGCGTCCCATTTACAGTATGAGTCAATGAGCGGTCTCCATTTAGGATCAGCGGCAATACCTTCAACGGTCTGTATCTTCTTTCCTTCACACTCTACAGCAAGCGTCATGCATGAGAGGATGGCCTTTCCATCCATTATCACAGTGCATGAACCGCAAGCGCCCCTGCCGCACATATGCTTTGCCCCTGATAAACCCAGCTTGAACAATAGCGTGCGCTGCAGTGTCCAGTGGGGCTCAATGAGCACCTCGCAATCCTCGCCATTAATGTTGAGTTTTGTTGTGACAGGCTCTACATGCTCAGGGTGTTCGGTTTTGAAATGTTGTTTCAATTCTGCGAAGCTTGCGAAATCCTTGTTGCACATCGGGCACCTGAACTGGGTAACTGTTCTTGGCACTGACTTAACAGCATCCGCTGCCAGCGCCATTTCAGGCCTTAATGCAATGCCTGCGGCGCCGATAGCGCCACCGCCGATGATAACGCCCGCATTCTTAAGAAAGCTCCTACGGTCAATATTGCTTATTTCATCCGCCATATTTATCCTCCTGAAATAATATAGGTTAAAGGTTGCTAAACAATTTATCTATAAGAGGTTTTAACCTTCTCTCATCCAGACCCGCTGAACAGACCTGTATATGTTCGCCTGTTTCAAATATATCTGACCCCGCTTTTGGGCTTGCCACCATTATGCACCCTCCAAAACGGGGCTTCATTATCTTTATACGGTTTTGAACAGGAGACAAAGCCCTTTCGTCTGCGAGCTCATGTGCGGTTAAAAAATCGATTGTAATATCAGGGCTATCGATTTTCCGTTCATGGAGATCAGCAAATAGAGGTATTTTATTAAGGTCATGTATAATCGATATAAATATCATCCTGTCAGCCAGGGCCATAGAGGTGTCACCGGTGCGATCCCTTAGCATCCTTTCCGTGGGAAGTTCAGCCGGAAGATTGTAATAATCCACCTCTCCCCTGAGGGGCATCTTGAATGCGATATGGGCATTTACCCTTTTTGAATGAAGAATCAACTCCGGGATGCGCTTTGAAGCATGATGACTCTGGGCGCCTATGACTATTCTATCAAGCCCTGTCACAACCGGCTCAAAATCTTTATTAAAATCAACCTTGAAAGCCTTATCCGGGTCAAACAGAAGCATAAGAGTAATAACCGCCCACAATTCATAGCCTAGCCTGAACATATGCAAAACATTTTTATTAAGATTCTCCTGTGAAATCCTCTCGAAATCATTCTCTGTAATTTTCCCCTGCACCAGTTCAAAAAGGCTGTCATAGATAAGGCGCATCATGCCATCTTCAGGGGTATTAAGGATCGAGGCCAGATCAAAAGGCAGTTCGATATGATTTTTGAGGGCCAGTATTTTAAAAAGCCGCTCTTCAGCCTCAGTATAAGCCTTTCCAAGGGCGCATATATCAGCAAAAGACTGCCCCTCCCATGATTTAACAAAGGCAATTCTAACCTGATCAAACCGGGAGTAGAACTCATCACGCAAAGACTTTGGGATTGAGGTTTCATTTGGACTAATATATATCTCCGGGTTTGATTCAACGAATGTTTTAAGAATATCGTATTTCTGCTTCCATTCCGGTTTTGCCATTTTTCTCACATAGCCCTTTTTTTTGCGCCATTTATGATCCCGCAGAATACAGTGCGTAAAATCTGTTCATCAAGATCAAGCGGTATTTCATCCATGTACGAATCCTCCTCTTCATAACAGAGGGTATCGTCTGAATCAACTATCTGCTGTGCTGTTTCAGGGACAGAAACCATTGTCCCCTTTCCCTCAGCAATATGTTTTGACCTGTTATTTTTTTCAAGCCATCTGTCACATTCGTCATGGGTGCCTAAAAAGGGCACAAGGATCATCATCTCCTTCTGCAGGGTAATGAGCCTGTATCCGTTTCCAAAATCATATTTGCGGCACCCCTTAAGACGTTTTTCGCCATATTTGGTGAAAGCCCCTGTGTTTTCAGTATAATCCAGTAATGCCCCTGATTTAAGGTTTTCAATAATGGCATCTGCCTTCTGGGCGATTGATTTACCGGTCTTGCCTGATTGCCTTAACTCTTCTATCCTTCGCTCAACCTTGGCACTTATCTTCACATATCTCATTTTGTATTATCTATATCCTCCAAGCTTTATAAATGCAAATATTATGTGCAACAGCCTGTTATTTTACTTGTTTACAATTGAATTGGCTTTAATGATCAGTAAAAGGGGATTGATGTTATCAATGTAAAAAAATTTCAGCCTTGCCCTGATCTACCAAGCCCGGGTAGAACCCAATCTGTTAACTCAGGTAAAGCTGAAAAATCTGCACATAATAACTCCGGTGGTTAGAATAAAACCTTAATAAAATATAGGCGGCCAAAATGATTGTCAAACTGGTTATTCCTATACAAAATGGGATAGTTATAGGCATTTCCTGATTGACAGATTTACCTGTTTATTTTAACGGTTAATAAAAAATCATTGATTCAAGGGGAGACCCTCATTATTAATCAATTTTACAGATTAAGATGAAAGGTAGATGTGGATTTTATGAGCCATTCCGGTTTATCCATTTTTGAGCCAAATATCATTGCCTTCTGCTGCCGATGGTGCTCCTATTCCGCCGCTGACCTGGCAGGAAGCATGCGGATCAAGTATCCGGCAAATGTAAAAATAGTCCAGGTCCCATGCACCGGAAGGGTCTCTCTTGTTAATATTCTTCATGCGATAGAGTGTGGGGCTGATGGCGTTTTTCTATCAGGGTGTCTTATAGGCGACTGCCACTATATTTCGGGTAATGAAAAGGCTGCCGCCCTCATTCAACATGCCAAAAGGTTATTTATTGAGATGGGGATAGCGCCGGAAAGGGTTCATATGTACTATAATTCAGCCTCAATGGGGCCGCAATTTGCTGAAACATGCCGGAGATTTACTGAAATTATTAAAGGGCTTGGCCCTTTGTATAGCCCTAAAAAAGGCAATATGCCATTGAACTGCTCAAGATCAGAAAACATTATTGAGATCATTTAAAAGGGCATTGAGGTCAATACCATATTTTTCTGCCACATCTTCAACTGTTTCAAAAAGGGAGGCACAGCAAATGCATTCTCCTGCCTGTGCATTATATTTTTTAAATATGTCAATGGCGCCTTTATTATCCGATACAATGTCAAGGACAGTCATGTTAGGGTATATCTTTTTTTGCGAGTTCGTCATGAAATCACCTCTGTGCCAATTCAAAAAGGGCTTCAGGAATTTTTTCTATAATGCTTGCGATCTGGGTCGAAGGGTCGGGTTTTGCCAAATGACCTGCCAGCCTGTTCGCCTTTGCTGCCATTATTGCTGCATCAGGAATATCCATTCCTGATGCAATAAGGGCAGATACAATACCTGTGAGGGTATCGCCAGTGCCGCCTATGGCCTCCATTGCATCCTCAGAAGGATAGTCTATCGTTTCTATAATGCCGCCTTTATCTGCCACATAGTCCTTTTCGCCTTTTACTAAGAGATACCTCGATGCGTTTTCATGCTCATAAGCCCGTTTTATCAAACTGGGTGCATTTTTATCATCATGGAGTATAAATCCCCTTGTATAAAAGGGGTGTGGGGCCTCCTCATCCGCAAGAAAGGCAAGCTCGCCAGCGTCAGGTGTAAAAAGATCATATTCATCTGCCTGGCCGCTCATTTTGGCAGCATACATAAAACCCGCATCTGCTATGAGCACCGGTTTCTTCTTCATCTCCTGCACAGCAAAAATGACCTTTGCATGCCAGTCCGCATCAGGCAAAAGATAATGAAAGGTGATAACATCAAAATCATAGTGCATAACAGTTTCTGTAAGGGCCTTATAGAGCTTTCTGCTGCCATCCCCAAGACCAATATCACCGGCCAGCCATGCAAAGACCTTTCCTTTACCCTTAACCAGCGCAGTCTTTATTGCAGCAGCGATCAGGGCAGGGGTGCCACGGTTAATCGGTATCCTGTGGCCATTTACAGAGATGTGGTGATCGACAAGCAGAGCCTCACCCAGAACAAGAGGGAACTCACTGTCAGGCACAGTGCCTACTATAGCAAGCATCGCTTTTTTATCTCCTCATAGGCAAGTTTGAGGGCATACCCGCAAAGGGTGTGCCCAATATCCTCAGGGTCAGGGGCATCTTTAATGCCCTTACCCACCATCTCTTTTGCAAGATATGGCACATCAGGGCAGCCGCCTCCAGAAACATTGACTATTACAAGGCTCTCTTTATCAATTGTAAGCTTCATGTTGGCGGCCCTTACCATAAGATACCTTCCAAAATCCTTGGTGTGGTAAAGGTCAACAGGTTTAAGAAGTGGGCTTTTTACGGGGACAATATCAACAGGGGTCAGGCCTGAATCATTAAGTAGCCTTAATGCATTGAGTCCCTCAATAATTGGGAATTCTATGACAAGATCGCACCCCTTTCTGATCTCAGGGGGCGGACCCATAACCCTGATCCGCCACCCCTTCTGCTTTAATACCTTTTCAGCACGTATGACCTCGCTTGTATTGTCAAAGACAAAAAATCCGCGATCCCCGCCTGCTGAAGAGTTGCTGCCTGATAATATCCTTTTAAGAGAATCAATAACCGTCAAATCTAATCTTTTGTTATCACTATCCTGTAGGACTCGCCTTCCTCTTTGACATCCCTGGCCTTCCAGCCTTTATTGCCTGTGGCCCTGATAACATTCTCCTTTGCTGTGTCTGTATCAACCAGTATTTGCAACTCGCCCTTATCGAGATTCTTAATGGCATCAAGGGTCAAAATCACCGGCTGGGGGCAGCTTAATCCCCTTGCATCTACTACTCTATCCATAATATCCTCCTTTCTGACCTATTTTGTCCTCATTGTAAAGCCAATAAAGAGGCAGACTAATAAACCGATGATCACCGCTGCTGCCCCATATGTACCGATACCAGCGGGAGAGCTTGCCATGCTAAAATTGTGGCTAAAGGCCGCCCCTGTGATCATGCCCATTACAAAGATGGCTGCGTCACCGTCACCCTCACCCGATAGAAATACCTGCCTGCCGGGGCAACCGCCCGCAAGGGCAAATGCAAGCCCTGAGAGTGTCATGCCTGCAAAGTTCCAGAAATAGAGGGTATGGGCCACAGGCTGACCTTCAAATCCGGGTTTAAACTGCCCAAGGATGAGGTTTATAATTAGTGCAGCCACAAAAAATGATATGATCCCCATAAATAGATGGGTCTCCCTAAAAAGTATCAAATCCCTGAATGCCCCCATTGTGCAAAATCTGCTCCTCTGGGCAAGAAACCCGACCGCAAGACCCACAACAAGAGAGATAAAAAGGGGTGCATGCATGGAGCCAGGCCCTTTTAGGCTGTAAAAAAGAACCCCGCTCTTATCCTGCCCTTCTACCTGGGGAAAAACAAACATAAGCACAAGAAACCCCAGCATAAGGATTGGCATAAGAAGGCCGACTGAGGTATGTGTCTTCTGGCTTTTACCAAGGCTGAACCCCCTTTTCAGGAAAAGTGTGCCGATCCATATGCCCAGGATGAGCCCGCATATGCCCAGGATTGCATTCCAGTCTCCACCGGCCAGCCTTAAAATAGCCCGCCAGGGACAACCCAGAAAGACAAGCGCGCCAATCATGGCAAAGGCGCCCAGAAAAAACCTTGCAATAGGGGCAGAGCCTGCCCTTGCCTTGAATTCGCCAAAGGCAAGCGCTGCAATAAATGAACCTATAACAAACCCGATGATCTCTGGCCTCATATACTGCACAACATCAGCCCTGTGAAGGCCAACAGCGCCGGCAATATCACGGTTAAAGCAGGCAACACATATACCCATGTTGCCCGGGTTTCCCCATTTTGTAAGAAGCGCCGCAAATACGCCAATAAAGGCCCCGACACCAATTATCCCCCACCTTGTTGAAAAGATATTTTTTAACTGTGTCATGATCATCCCTCTCCTATATTACAGGTTGATAACCTCTAGATTATTAGAACTTGTAGCTTGCCCATATCCTTATGGTATTCAGATCATCTGAAGGTGTAGCCCCTTTCCAGCCGCCCACGCCATTATGGTCAGAGTTAACGTAGGCAGCAAACAGGGTGATATTTTCAAAGCCGGTATATTTTGCAGTGAGTTCTGTTGATTTTGACTCATTGTCAGGGCTTGCGGATGATGCGTTTCCATGGTCATAGTACCCGTATGAGAGGCTTAATGCAAGCTTTTCAACAGGGGTAATAGCGGCTGATAATTTAATAGAATCTGTGTCTGTCGCGCCTGCGATATCCCCGTCACCGCTTATTGTCTGGGTAAAGAGAGGTGTCTTGCAGCCGTTATCAGAAAATCTTGCCGCCATCATTGTGCCCTTGCCAACGCTTGTGAATGCCCCGGAGAGGTCAAACATACCTATCTTTGAGGAAACTAAAAACCCGAAGGCATTTGTCTCATCAGCACCCGGCGCATCAGGGTTAAAATAGAGATACTGACCAGCAAGGTTTATTGCCTTTATCTTGCCGGATGCCTCAAAATAGAGGGAATCAACATCAGAAACACTGTTAATATGATAATAGTATCCGTTCAGTTTAACCCCTGGGATAGATTTATTCTCTGCGCCTATCATAAGGCTGCCATTATCGCCTGCAAAGTCTTCAAATCTATCGCCCTTAATTTTCCTCTCCTTTGTGACATATGCGGCGGTTATGCTGGTCTCTTTAATATCCGAGTTCTGAAAATACAATGCCTCAAAGCTGTTCGGGAATACTGCCCAGTCATCACTGTTAATAAGGGGTGAATTTATGTTCTGCCTGCCCGCCTTTATTATGCTCTTCCCTATATTATAGGAGATATATGCCTCGCCCAGCCATGCCACTGACTCGCCTGCATCTACCCTGTGGGTGCTGTTATTGGCTATATCGCCGTTTGCGCCAAGGTCATCCACCGCATAAAAATTTACAGCCGCAGCAAACCCGTACCATGGTGATGTTGTATAGCCGATATTAAGGCCTGCATCAAATATGCTGTTTTCCTTATCAAAAATATCATGTCCTCCGGTACTTTTATCATTGGTCTGATACCATGCCTTGAATTCGCCATTAGCCTTGCCGTTTTTCACTGCATCCCGGAATGAATCTTCCGCATATGAATTACAGCATAGTGTTAAAAACAGAATAAATAATACTCCTCTTGCCAAACTTGAATATCTGATCATTTTCCCCTCCAACCTGATCAATTGAATTTTTATTTTAATATGAATTTCATGCAAATTAACAGCAACTGATAATGTGCATGAACTCTTTATAGTCTTGAATTATTGAAGTCAAACTGGTTTATCCTATAAAAATCCTGAATT